>JBMFPM010000186.1:0-4953 GCA_049969135.1 Anaerolineae bacterium | reverse complement strand
GGCGGTATGGTAACGTTCACGCGGGAGCCATCTGGAAGGCGTGCGTCCACCATGGGTGATGCCTCATCCACACGCCGCCCCAAAGGTGTAACAATACGCTCGATGATGCGCATTAAATGCTCTTCGTTCTCAAAGGTCAAGGGCGTCTTTTCAATCTTGCCATTTCGCTCGACATAGATGGCGTGGGGGCCATTCACCATGATTTCGGTGATCGTGTCATCGCGCAAGAGTGGCTCAATCGGCCCGTAGCCGAGGATCTCGGCGACGACTCGCTCGAAAATGCGCACGCGCTCAGCACGGGTGATGGCGGCGTTCTCCTCGGATAGCACCTGGGGGAAAATCGCCTCGATGCTTTCCCTCACCAGGCGTGGATTAGAGATGTCCAGCAATGGATCAAGGCGCGCCAAAATCTTGTCGCGCAGCCTCGCCACCAATTTGAGGTCTTCCCGGCCGTTGTTTGCGGCGAAAGCCAAGTTGCTACCAAAGACAGCAGTAGGACGTTGATTCATCAGCGTCATGGCACTACCCTCCAATCTTCTAATCCGCAGTTGCATTTTTGACCGATGATGCGCAATGCCTGGTCATATTGGACCAGAGCGTTGTGATAATCCTTCTCCTTAGCATAACGCTCCGCCTCCTCTAGATAGCGGCTGTAAGCCTCAGGGGGGATGGCGACAGCGCTCTTGGTCATAATGGAGATAGCAGTTTTGATCGCCTCGAGTGCTTCTTCGTACTTACCGCTTCTGGCATAGGCCGTCCCCAGCTTGACATACGCCACATACAACCAGCGCGCCGAATCATACCCCCCATGGATGGCGACCCTTGTCGCCTCACGGTAGTGTTGCTCTGCCTGCACATAATCGCCTGCGTCCATGGCTGCATCGCCCCTCTGCAAGGCGCCAGCATATCGCTGGTGGAACGTTGCTTCTGACGGCACCGTGGCAGTCACCGTGCTGGTAGGTGCAGGTTGTGCAGCTTCCTGCCCTCCGCTAGTTAACTGGAGCAGCGCCTTGGCAGTACCGCCAGCGTAATCAGGTTGCTGCTGACATACCCATTCCAAGGCAGCACGCGCAGTCTCTTTATTACCTTGTGCAAGCTCTTTCTGTCCCTGCAGGAACTTGTCAGCCAAAGCCAGTTCTTGCATGACTTGTGGATGCCGGGGCTGCAGGACGAGCGCTTTTTGGAACAACTCCTTTGCCTGCTGTACGGCCTCAGCGTCACCTTTGGTATCCTCGATCAAGGAACGGCCCTGTTTCAAGTAGCTCTCAAACAGATGTGCGTTGACGGCTTGCTTTTCATATTCTGCGTCCAAGTTTTGGAGCGTTTCATAACCCGAGATGGCGTCTTGCCAGTTGCCAGCAGCATAAGCTGCTTCAGCTTTGTCAAACCAGGAACGCAACTCAAGGTGCTTCTGCACCAGAGCTTGCTGCGACTGTACATCTTGGTACTTTGGATCCACAGCGATAATGGCAGCCAGCAAAGTAGCCGCTTCATCCCAATTCTCTTTCGCGATCGCTTCCTTTGCTTTGGCATACTGCTCCGCCAAAGCAGCCTTTGCCTGCGCTTCAGCCAGACCTTTTTGGGCCTCTTCGTTGCTTGGGTCCTCAGCCAATAGGGCACGAAAAGCTTCCTGGGCTGCCGCATAATCCCGCTCACCCAGGTACTTGTAGCCCTGCTCCAAAAGCTGGCTCTTGCGTTGCGCTGCCTCTTGCGCTGCGCGGGCAGGTGCAATCCAGTGGCCATAAGCCCAGCGTGCACCCAGGGTTAGGAGCAAGATCACGACAACGGCTGCCAAAGCAAAGAGAAGCAACCTCGACACCCTCTGAAAACGATAGCTCCTAGGCTTTGGTTTCTCCTGCTCCAGAGCAGCCTTGACACGCGCTTCCTCTAGAAAAGCTTGCGCCTGCACATGATCTGGCTGTAGACGCAGCACCTCTTGAAAGCCATTGATGGCTTTTTGCCACTGGCCGTTCTGAAAATGCAACAAGCTTTCCTGGTACAAGGCTTCTGCCTGAGGCACTTGGGGTTCCGATTCATGGGATTGAGTGGTGTTCCAGGGGTCTAGGCTCATAGTCTTTCTCCATCATAAATTTCTATCTGGCCATCTCTTGGAAAATGCGCAGCAGAATTGGGATGGCTGGGCCAATGGTAACTGCCAGAAGTGCTGGAAAGATGAGGAAAATGAGTGGGAAAAGCAATTTGATAGGCACTTTGCGTGCTTCCTCTTCCGCACGTTGCCAGCGCCGCACGCGCAATTGTTCTGATTGGTTGTGTAATACATTGGCAATGCTCAGCCCAAACTGGTCTGCCTGCAACAGGACGGCGACGAAACTAGCCACTTCTGGCACACCGGTGCGCTCAACCATGTTCAGCAGCGCTTCCCTGCGCGTCTTGCCGATACGGATTTCGGCGACCACCTTGCCAAACTCGGTGGCGATGGCATTTTTCCACTTTTCGCTGATCTTGAGCATGGCAGAGTCAAGGCCAGCGCCAGCATCCACGCAGATGGTGAGCATGTCCAATGCATCGGGCAAAGTGCGTGTTATCTCAGTTCTTCGTTGGCGCACGCGCGAGCTCAGCCAAAAATCTGGCAGCATGAATCCAATCAAGCCCGCCATGAAGGCAAGGAACATTGCTCCCAGCGGCGGCGCCTTGCGCAATGCCATCATGTAAAGCACGACAACCATACCAATCAAGCCACTGATTATCTGGACTCCAAGAAAATCTACCACTGTCAGATTATAGGGATAGCCTGCGCGCATGAGGTTCCGTTGCAGACGGTCAATGTTGCGCGCAGGGGCAAGACGGCCTGCTGCCTGTATTTGCTTGCGCAACCAGGGCTTGAGCACGCGATCTACGAAAGGCAACTCCTTTTCCGCTTCTTCCAGCGGATTCCGGCTCGCCATCAGGCGTTCCAGACGCTGTTTCGGCGTCTCGCGTGTCTTCCATTTCAGAAAACCTCCATAGATAAGCCCACAACTCAGGCTCACCAACAATCCGGTGCCCAAAGCCAATGCAGGCAAATCCATTTATCCCTCCTCTCTCAGATCTGAATCTGGCTCAGCTTGCCCATCACGATGTAGCCAATGACTACACCTATCCCAGCAACAATGGGAATAGCCAAAGTTGGCCCTGGTGTGAACAGAGCACTCATATACCGCGGATTCATGATGTAGATGACTACGCCCAGGACAACTGGCATAGCAGTCAGGATGTAACGCTGCAAGGATTGCTGGGCCGTCAGGGCGCGCAACTGCCCCTTCAGACGGACGCGCTCACGGATAGTATTGGTGATCGTCTCCAGGATCAGCGCCAGGTTTCCACCCGTCTCATGTTGGATAGTGATAGCCGTGACCACCAAATCCAGATCATCGCTGGGGACACGCTGCACCAGGTTAGACAAAGCTTGGGTGATGGACATGCCCAAGCCAATCTCGCGCACCACACGGCTGAACTCCTCCGCTGCGGGAGGAGGCATTTGTTTAGCGACATTATCCATAGCGATGGTCAGGCCATAGCCGCTGCGCAAGGAACCAACGAGCAGAGTTAGAATATCCGGCAACTGATCCTGGAAAGCGTGAAGGCGTTTGGTCTGTTTTTGGCGCACATAGAGACGCGGCAACATCAAGCCCACAGCCAAGCCTGGCAAGGCAAAGAGCATTTGCCGCGTAAGTATCAACAGCAGCAGGAAACAGAACATCCCGCTGCCAAGGTTCATGAGCATATACTCGGAAACGGTCAATGGGAGATTAGCCCGTGCCAGTTCCTTCGTCACAGATGCGGCAAAGCTCTGCCCAACACTCAACCGAGGCAGCAACCTGGTCAGGGAAGAACGCCCCCTTCGCTCTGGCTGACCCTTGCGAGGAGCCTCGACTGTTGCATTGGGCAGAGGCGCTAGCGCATCCAGACGGCTGCGGATGGACTCGCCCCTATGGGCAATGATCTGGCCAAGCCCGACAAAGAAAGCCATGATCCCCAGGCTTGTAGCAACAGCAACGACAAAAGCCAATACCACCATGGTTATCCTCCCAGGCCCACTGAGCGCGCGTACCAATTCGCGATCGCCGGACCCTGAAGTAGGGTAATAATACAACCCACGACGAGATAGGGAGCATAAGGCATGTATTGCCTAGGGCTCCGCAAGCGCGTGAGCAGCAGGAACGCAGCCATGATCCCTCCAAGGATAATGCCAATGGCCAATGCCTGCAGCACCTGTGGAAAGCCGGTCATCATGCCAATCAAAAAAGCCAGTTTGACATCACCGAAGCCCAGCGCATTGCGGCGCAGAAACGCCAACAGCAGGAAGAATCCGCCGCCAACTATCGCACCGAGCAAAGCGGATCTCACGCCTGGGATTGCTAGCCAGATATTGAATCCCAAGGCGAGTGCTATGCCTGGTGCGAGCACGATATTGGGCACAATACGGTGTTCCAAATCAACCACTGCGATGAGCAATAATAGGCTGCAATAAGTCGCTTGCATCACAAAGTGCGGACTCCAACCGTGCTGGTGCTGCAAGTACAGGCAGAGGCCTGCAGACACCAGCGGCAGGATGCCCCAGCGCAGGCGATGTTGTATCCGGGACGGGCCACCATCTGTACTGTGTGGCAGGTGGTCGGCACCCATATTGAGCAATACACCGAGCACGATTCCTATGATGATGCTTCCTATCACAACCCAACCCCTTCAGAAGGCGTTATGCCCATAATTGAACGCTCTTGCCCCTGTCCTTCTGAGCCACATGCTCTCTCATTGTCATTCTGAGCGCAGCGAAGAATCCCTCGCAACTGCGGCAGGCCTTCTCCAAGTTACACAAGATGCTTCGCTCCGCTCAGCATGACACAAGGAGCGTCTTGCCATTCCGCACGCCCTACCCCCACTGTCATTATGAGCTACATTGCATTCTCATTGTCATTCTGAGCTACACGCCCGCTCATTGTCATTCTGAGCTAC
>JBMFPM010000185.1:0-4968 GCA_049969135.1 Anaerolineae bacterium | reverse complement strand
TGAGAGAGCCTTAGCAATTTCCACAAGTTGTCGTTGGGCTACACTCAATTTCTGGACCGGGACTTTGATATCTAGGTCTATACCTAACTTCTGCAGATTCTCCTCTGCCATGGCATAGATAGTCGGCCAGTCCAAAACACCTAAACCGCCACGGGTTGGTTCATGGCCCAGGGCGATGTTCTGGGCGGCATTCATATACGGAACCAGATTCAGCTCTTGGTGAACCATACTGATCCCCAGCTTCTGAGCATGGCTGGGGTTGAGAATATTCACCTCTTGACCACGCAATAAGATTCTGCCCGCATCTTTTTGGTGCACGCCAAAAAGGACCTTCATCAAGGTAGATTTGCCCGCCCCATTTTCTCCAATAAGGGCGTGAATCTCTCCCTTGTGGAGTTCAAAATGCACATCCTCCAGTGCGCGCACCCCTGGGAAGTCCTTGGTAATACCATGCATTTCCAAGATATGGTGATCTTGCATAACGTTTCCATTGCTCATGCTATAACCCTCGTCAGCTGCGGTAAGGGGCACAGGACTCGCGCACAACAAGCTTGGTTTCCAGCATGATGCGCTGTCCCGGTTGTGTATTGTTGCCGCGTATGCGAGAGATGAGGAGCTCAGTCGCCAGAGTAGCGAGTTCCACAATAGGCTGGGCTACCGTGGTCAGGCTCGGCACTAGCGCAGACGCTAGGAAAATATCGTCGAACCCGACAATGGAGATGTCCCCTGGAACTCGAAGCCCAGCGTTGGCAAGGGCGCGCAGGACCCCAATAGCAATCATATCATTGTATGCAAACACCGCTGTGGGCGGCCTATCCAAATCGAGCAACTTTTCCATCGCCGTCTCCCCACTGAGATAGCTCTCTGTGCATGGTACAACTAGTCGCTCATCAAAGGGAATACCCGCCTCCGCTAGCGCTCGTTTATAGCCACGCACACGGTCGCCACTTGGCGTAAGGGGAGAAGGACCAGCAATACAAGCGATGCGACGATGTCCCAAGCTAATTAGGTAATTCGTCGCATCATAGGCCCCCTGCTCATGGTTCACCAGAACGACATCAGCCAGCGTTTGTGGTACGTCACGGTCGGCTACGACAACGGGGATACCCTCCCGCGCTAATTCTTGCAAGTGTTCCTGATTGCTTCCAGCGGCAATGAAAATGATCCCATCTACCTTCTTGGCAATCAGTACCTCCAGGTAAGCTGCCTCCCGTTCGACACTTTTGTTGCTATTGCACAAGATAACGCTATAATCATTCTCGAAGCCAATCATCTCAGCAACGCGGGCGATCTCAGCAAAGAAGGGGTTAGAGTTATCGGGGACAATCAGGGCAATGGTGTGGGTTTTCCCAAGGCGGAGGCTGCGCGCCAAAATATTGGGATGGTAGTTCAGTTCTTCCATCGCCTTCAATACTCTAGCACGCAGTTCATCGCTCACATATCGTGTCTCGTTGATCACATGAGAGACCGTGGCCACAGACACTCCCGCTGCTTCGGCAATATCTTTCATCGTTGACATGGTGTGCTTAAATCCCTCGACCAAATGTAGCTAGAACAACGTTGTCTAGCAATAAACCAATCCAATGAAAAACCAATCTACCTGTGCAAACGGTTAGTAAACGTTTACGCAAACGTTTAATTAGAATATAGCGCAAAACCATCAATTTGTCAAACGCGCAAACGCTAAACACTTTTACTTCGGCACCATGACCAGCAAGCCCTCCGCATTCATCACAATGTCCTCCTTCTCGTATAGCATCGGGTGATGCCGTACATCTTGCCAGGACGCGATCATATCTCCATAGTGTTTGTGCAAGGGCTGTCCTGACTGACCGGTGGTGTGCTGCGAGCGGGAGTTGCGCCATTCCCCAACGTCAATGATCTGGCGGTAGGAAGCAACCACTCGCACGGTGAAATCGCCGCGCTTGTAGCCAGCGTTGTCAACTGTCTCGCCGCTACCACGCGCCGGCACAGGCCCACGGTTGAAAAGGAGATGGAGAGGCTTCACACTGCCCAAGGGGTGCTCGAAGAGAGCAACATGCACTTTACCCCATGCCCATTGGTTCTCTTTGTTGCCAATCAAATCGCCAAACCTCCTGCCCCAGAAGTCCATGGTCTCCGCCAGGCTGCGGCGCAAGATGTCATCGCGGGTCTCGACCTCGGGCGTGGACACATCATCAAACCAGGGATTGCTCACGTCGGGGAATAGGTTCAACAAAGCGGAGGGGAAGCCAATGAAATCGCTCTCCTTAATGCCGGCCTCTTCCAGTTCATCACCGAAGGTATTGATAAGAAGCCGCCACAACAATACTTCCATAATCCCAGCACTGCCACTGTCACTCTCCAACCGGCCGTCCCATGCCCTGAGAAACTTGAATGCTCGCTCTTGTCGCCAATCCTGTGGTCCCAACTGCAGTACATAGGGCAGCAACTTGGTCCCTGGGATGGAGTAGGTATCCGCCTGGATGTCGCGGAAATCATCCAACGTCAGCTTGTCCTTGGATTGCAATAGGGCAATGATGCGTTGGGCACGGAACGGCTCAGCCCACTCATCGGAAATGAAATAGGGATAGTCGTCTGGCACGACTTTATGGTTCGCAGTTACAATGTAATGAGTGGGTGGATTGAAAACGAAAGGCAATTCCTCAAAGGGGATATACCCGGTCCACTCGTATTCCCCTGTCCAGCCGGGGACTGGCAACAGACCCCTGCCCTTGGCGCGGATGGGGATATCCCCAGGCATCTGATAGCCGATATTGCCCTCGACATCGGCATAGACAAAGTTCTGCGATGGTGCTTGCCAGTAGCGCAGTGCCTCACGAAACTCTTCCCAATTGCGGGCACGATCCAACAGGTACACGCTGCGCAGGAGTTGCCCGCCTTCGAGAGCTGTCCAGCGCAGCGCCAATACGTCTTTTGCCTCGGGGATGACTGGCGTCATGATCGGGCCATGGCGGGTGAGGCGCACGGTCAGCTTCTCCGGTTCCGCGCGTCCCTTGATTTTGATTTCTTCCTCGAGGACGGTCATATCTTCCCAGGCACCCATGTACTCATACTGGTCCGGATTGTCGGGGTTCACTTTCTCTACATACAGGTCCTGCACATCGGGCCCGACGTTGGTCACGCCCCAGGCTATATAGCGGTTGTGGCCAATAATTACCCCCGGAGCACCAGGGAACGAGGCACCCACCACATCCAGGCCATCCCCCACCAAATGGATCTCGTACCAGATGGAGGGCATTTGAATGCCCAGATGGGGGTCGTTGGCAAGCATAGGTCGGCCGGTGACCGTCTTGGTGCCATCCACGACCCAGTTATTGCTGCCCAGATAAGTCCCCTGCATGCCAAGCAATGTTTTGACCTGCTGATAGCCATCGAGCAATTCATCATCCCAATAGGTATAGCTTTTTGCCTCTGGTGGAATGACAAAGGGACCTTCCTCCGGATAGGGGGGCACTAATTCACGCACCTTCTCTTCCCCCAGAGCGGAGATGAGCTTAGCACGCAGAAGTTCTGATTCCCAGTTGCCACCTAGATCCAGGCACATGACCTTGCCCCAAGCCAGCGTATCCGTGGGTGTCCAGGGCTCTGGCTTGAAACCCAACAGGGCAAATTCCAGCGGCAAGCGATCAAGGTGGGTCGAGATGAAAGCATTGACCCCATCCGCATAGGCTTGTAGCATGGCAATTACCTCGGGCGGCAGCACTTGCAAATCCGCCTGCGCGGCACGGTACAGGCCGATGGTGCGCAGGAAGCGATCCGATTTGAGCGTGGCTTCGCCAAGCACCTCAGAGAGGCGTCCAGCCCCGATGCGGCGGTTGAACTCCATTTGCCATAGACGGTCCTGCGCATGTACATACCCCTGGGCAAAGAAAAGGTCATGGGCATTGTTGGCGTAGATGTGCGGCACACCCCATTTGTCGCGGTACACTTCCACGCGGTCCTGCAGGCCAGCAATGGGAAGTGTGCCACTAGTCTGGGGGAAACTGCGGCGGACGAACAGGTAAGCAATACTGCTTACAAGTAACACAAGGACCAACAACACGACGAGAACGCTCAGCAGGATCTTGCGCAGCAATCGCATTGTGCCCCTCCTTTATGACGATTGTTTCTGTTCACCTTCCTCGTGCTTCTGACAATCGGGACAAATGCCAAAGATAGCCATGTGTTTCATAGCCGGCTGAAAACCGTACTGCATGCAAACGCTCTCGAATACAGGATCAAGGCACGAATCGGGGAGATCAATCACTCGCTTGCAGCGAACACAAACGAGGTGGTGGTGGGGGTGATCCGCAATATACTCGTAGACATGGCCTTCGCCGCCCAAATCTGTCTCGGCAACTAGCTCAGCCTCTTTCAACCACTGCAGGTTGCGGTACACGGTAGGAACAGTGATGGTCGGGTATTGGGGCTTGAGGCGCTCCAACACTTCATTGACCGTCATGTGGCCTGGGCCGGCTTTGATGACTTCCAGCACGGCCAGACGTTGTGGCGTCAGGCGATACCCTTTTTCGCGCAAGCGTCGCGCCGCTTCCCAGTGGTGGCTCACAAAAATTCTCCAATGACGTGTGAACTCGGATTGCTTCATCAGCTACGAACCGGATAAGCGCTCACTACAAACAGGTTCGTAGTGCGCACTTCGTTTCTAGCGCTGAAGCATCTATTATGAACTGACGCCCCTGGGGCGACTCGAACGCCCGCACACGGCTCCGGAGGCCGCTGCTCTATCCTCTGAGCTACAGGGGCTATATCCGATTATAGACGCAAACGGGTAAGAACGCAAATACTGCAAAAACCCTTGGACATGCTTCAGCTCACCTCAGCATGACACAAGGGGCATCCCCGTCATCCTAGTATACTTATGTAGTAGCCCCAAATTGGCTACAATCTCTCGTAGAAGTCGAGGTCAACGGACAAGTCATCCTGAGGGAGGGCCTCGAAGTTCAGACTGTTGCCTCGGCGCTACGA
>JBMFPM010000184.1:0-5013 GCA_049969135.1 Anaerolineae bacterium | reverse complement strand
GATCTCGTGGGCTTTTATGAGATTGAGATCCGCCTTGTTAATCAGCACAAGGGCAGGCACACGAAAGTGCGTTGTAGTGCTCAACACCCGTTCCAGGTCGTGCACACCAGCAATCGTTGGCTCAGTGACTACTAGCGCGATATCCACACCGGTGCTGGCAGCTATCACCGGACAACCAATACCTGGTGGACCGTCTATCAGCAGCAGATAAGCACCATTGTCCCGTGCCCAAAGGAGCGCCTTTTGCCTAACCAACGTCACCAGTTTCCCGGAGTTTTCCTGCCCGGCAAAGAGGCGGGCATGAAAGAGCGGCCCCAAACGCGTCTGCGAGCGGTACCACTGGCCAGCACGTTTTTCTTCCATATGGATAGCACTAGTAGGACATTGATAGAAGCAAGAAGCGCAGCCTTCGCAAGCCAACGCATCTACCACATACAGCCCATTATGATGCATCACCGCATCAAACCGACAGACCTCAGCACATCTGCCACAAGCAATACAGGCCGCCGGCTCAATGACTGCCAACTCGCCGCCCATGAAATCATGCTCTTCTAGCTTGGTAGGTGCGAGAAGTAGCTCTAAATTGGCAGCATCCACATCTGCATCAGCCATGACGATAGGAACTTCCTGCGAAGCCAAGTCCGCCAAAGCGGCTGCTACCGTCGTTTTCCCTGTGCCGCCCTTACCGCTGAGAATAACCAATTGCTTCATAGTCTCTGCTCAGCCCCCTGATAACGGTCGAGCCGGTGCCAACATGGCATCGGCTCGACCACACATTAGGCCGTCGTCCCGATTGCTTAAGGTTTCCAAACTTCCCAGACTTTGCCCACCAACGCTGGGCTAGGCTTGAGCGTGACCTGCCCAGGCTGCCAGCCAGAAGGAGTCACCTCTCCTGTAGCACGCACATGCTGGAAGGCTTTGATTTGTCGTAGCAACTCCTGTGGATTCCGCCCTACCTCCGGCGTGAGTACTTCCATCGCGCGGATGATAAAATCGGGGTCAATAATGAAACGGCCACGGATGTCCACGCCGGCTTCCTCATCGTAGACTCCGTAGATGGCACCGATTTTGCCCCCTGCATCCGAAAGCATGGGGAAGGGCACGCCGCCCTCGACCATTTTGGACAGCTCCTGCTCCTGCCAGATCTTGTGCACAAAGCGGCTATCGGTGCTCATAGCCAATACCTCTACGCCGAGCTTCTTGAACTCATCATATAGGGCAGCAACTGCTGCCAACTCGGTCGGTCAAACAAAGGTAAAGTCTCCCGGATAGAAACATAGGACAATCCATTTGCCCTTGTAATCCGAGAGCTTCACCGGCTGAAAACCGACGCCTGCAATAAACGCATTAGCCTCGAAATCAATCGCTTCTTTACCTACTCGTGCCAACATTTTGCGTACCTCCTGTGATGTGGTGACTGCCGCCGGGGTAGCCAGTTCAGTTGTGGGTAGAATCGGCCCCTTTGCCGGCTTAACACAACCTTCTTTCAATTCTGGCATACTGACCTCCTTAATGATGCTCTTGTGAAAATGCTTTCCCTGCTGGGACGACGGCCAAATGGTTTCGTTTCGCTTCATGGGGCAGAGCAAAAGCTATTTGCTGGAACAACCCTGCGCTAGTGCTATTGTAAACCCATACCAGCGGTTTCACCAAATGTGCTCCTCTCCACTCTACCCCTGCAACCCTGAACAAGACAGCCTCCTCATATAGAACTTTTGCCCTCCATACTCCGTCTCGATCAGTTTCTCGTGCGCGATCAATGCCTGAACAACGGACCAATCAGCCCCGGCTCGTGCGAGGAAATCGCTCACCGCGTCCTGTCGCATGGGATGCACGGCGGTGATGCTCAACAGGTCTTCCTCAACATCGCCTGTGAAAGCGAAAGCGTTGCCTTCGTAGCCAATGAGGTATTCTACCTGATCTACTCTCTCACTGAGGATTTGATAGGCTCTATTGACGACCGCCTCACTCGGAGGCTGTACCCATTTCTCTGCGGGCGGCCTGGTAGGAATAGATAGGTAAGCCGTGATAGGCCGTAGCTGAGCCAAGAAGCTAGCTGTCTTCTTCAGATGCTCCTCTCCGTCATTGACTCCTGCAACGAGCATCGTCTCGGTTGCCAGCGTCCCCTGGAACACAGCCGCAAATTCGCGTGCCCCACTGAGGATCGCATCTAGCCGCAAGGAACCATGAGGCCGATTCACCCTGCGCCAGATCTCCTCCTCTACAGAGTCTACCTTCAACGAGACCCAGTCTGCTTTCATCAGGTCTTCTCGCACATCTTCCTGCCAGATAAGAGAGGCATTGCTGATCACTGCGATTTTAATCCCCAAAGACTTTAACAACTCGATTGCGCGACCTAAGTGGAGATCAAGTGTGGGTTCCCCATCGGGCACGAAAGTGAGGTAGTCAATGGATTCCCCCGCTTCTCTGACGTGTTCCACTTTGCCCTGGACATCCCACAAGATCTCATCCGGCGCATAAAACGACTGGCGCCTAATCTGCATGTTTAGGGTGCGTCCTAGTTGACAGTATACACAGGAATAGGTGCAGATTTTCGGTGGGATATTGTTGATCCCTAAACTACGCCCTAGACGCCTGGATGGAACCGGACCAAAAGCAATCATTTGACCTCGTTCCTATGATCATTTTCGAACACTGCTCAGATCTACAATGCGTTGATAGAGGCTCTGGAAATGCTGCCGATACTCAGGCAATGCGTCCACGATGGATTGACCCTCTGCATAAGCCTCAGCGATGCGTCTGTCCAAGGGGATGCGCAACAGGATCGGTATGCCCTCTCCATGACAATAGCGTTCCACACCATCGTCACCAACGCCATCGCGATTGATGACCACAGCCACTGGTAGTTGCAACTCCCCATGTGCCACCTGCACTGCTAGGCGCAAATCGTGTAACCCAAAAGGCGTGGGCTCTGTAACCATGAGCACGAAATCAGCACCCCGCATTGTTTCGACCACCGGGCAAGAAGTCCCAGGCGGCGCATCCAAGATAACCAAATTGCGTTGTGTATTATGTCGCATGGCACGCTGCTTTAATTGTCGGATAATAGGCGTAGCCATCGCTTCCCCTACGTTCAATATGCCGTGGGCAAAGTGTATGGATTCTCTAGCCAAGCCAGACTCGATGATGCCGCTTACACGCAGCCTTTCGCGAATCGCACCTTCAGGACAGTTGAGCGTGCAACTCCCGCAGCCATGACAAAGCTCTGCAAAGAGTAGCACCTTGCGTTGCACAACCGCGATGGCATGGTACCGGCACACTTCGGCGCAATGACCGCAGTACGTGCAGCGTTCCAAATCCACTTCAGGGACCAAGAGCCCTACTTCTTCCCGCTCTTTGATATCGGGTCGTAGGAAAAGCGCCGCATTGGGCTCCTCTACATCGCAATCGACGAAAGCAACTTCGATGCCATCTCTTTTCTGTGATGAAACAGCAAGGGCAAGATTGACTGCTATGGTAGTCTTGCCCGTGCCGCCCTTGCCACTAGCTATGGCGAGAATCATGGCCTCAGCTCTCCTATTCACTCACGTACCATCCGCGTGCCGCACTTGGGACACGTCATCGCCGTACATGGTTGTCCTGCGATATGCGGCTGCTTGTGTCCACAGTTTGGGCACACGCAATACCCGCCAGGCCCAGCAGCCTTCGGGCCGCCCATGCGCCCGCGGCCTGCACCCCGACCGGCGCCTTGTCCGCTCCCGCGTCCCATGTTCTCACCTCCTTTCCCTAACCTCTACGGCAATTGCCTCCATCAGAACAGGGAGGCTGCTCGCAGCGCTCTTCACGGCCACAGCAGGTGTGGCCAGCTTCACGTACCTTGCCTGCATTTACCAGTGCAGGTGCCGAGACCTGCTTCTCCAAGAGCGTGGCACCGCAATTGGGGCAGGCAACGGTCTCCTGGCTAGAGCGCAGCCAGACTTCAAATCTCGTATCACAACTTCGGCAGCGAAATTCATAGATGGGCATGTCACACTCCTGCTACCACGTACTCAGCGACCGCGTCGCTGACGCTGGCGCTGCCTATGCCCCCCACCTGGTGGGTTATCCAATAACGAGAGGGCATCGGCCACCCGTCCACGGGCAAGTGGTGTAGATCGCCTACGCTCCCAGGCTTCCAATAAGTAGGTAGCTGCCCGGGGTACAATTTCTCGACCCCAGAACGCCAAAACCACGCCCAAATAAGACCTCGGCCGACTTGGACGAAGAGGCGCAGAAGATGGTTCCCGTGCTACAGGCAGGTTCTGGGACACATTGATCACCTTACCTTCAACCACGGGGCACTCTTCTGCTATCAAATGAATCGCCCCCTGTGGACAAGCTTCCACACAGGATTGACACTCATGACACAAATCTCTATTAATCACCGCTATGCCATCTACTACTCGTATCGCACCAGTGGGACAGGCATCCTGGCATGCACCGCAACCTGTACAACGCGCAGCATCTACATGGAACAAGGTACTCACCCCCTCCAAAAACAAACGCTCAGCTCCGTCCTTGCCTCGCTTGGCCACCGCCAGTTCCACGCTTGCCTATGCCCGCATGGGCCTGTACGTTCGCCTGCTCCGCAGGCCAAAGTTTTCCCGCTTTGTAGGCTTCCACTGCTTCCCGAACTGTGCCCTCACTGACCAAATAGACCGGTACATTGGCAGCTTGGAACACCCCATAAGCATTGGGGCCTACATTGCCACTCAATACAGCCTGTGCACCGCGCTCTACAACGAACTGTGCCGCTTGAATCCCTGCCCCACCTGATGCAGATAGAGCCGGGTTAGCAATGGCCTCGAAAGCCATTGTCTCTGTGTCCACAAACACAAACGTGGAGCAGCGCCCAAAGACAAGGCTAACCGGAGCATCTAAATCATTCCCATTGGCTGTAACGACGATCCTCATCTCTTGTTCTCCACAAAGAATTTATAATCCCCAATAAGCAAAGAGCCAGATCATAGCCGCGTTACGATTGCCCATAGCTCTTCATGCTGATTTCGGCAG
>JBMFPM010000183.1:0-5037 GCA_049969135.1 Anaerolineae bacterium | reverse complement strand
GGTCGGTCTAGCCGATGATATTTCGGTCTGCCCAAATTGGTATACGCCAGCAAGTCCCAGCGTTGTACGGTTGGCAATGCCTCACGGATAAACGAACCGATGGCGCGGATATTTTCCAGGTTGTCCGTGTAACCTGGGATAACGGGTGTGCGGATCCACATCGGGATCCGTCGCGCCGCCATGCGTCGGGCATTTTCCAGAATGCCCTCGTTCGAGACGCCGGTAGCAGCCTTGTGGCGCTCAGCGTTCATAATTTTTAGATCGAGGAGGATCAGATCCACCCAATCCAGTACTTGTTCATAGCGCTCCCAAGAGATAGCCCCACATGTATCTAGAGCCACATGGAGACCAGCTTCGTGGCACTTGGGCAGCACTTGGCACAGAAACGTGAACTGCATCATGGGTTCCCCACCGCTGAAAGTGACGCCCCCGCCAGATGTTTCGTAAAAGACCTGGTCTTTGAGTAGTTCTGCCAGCAATTGCTCAGCGCTCCAAACCCGTCCGATGACTTCTAGTGCCCCGGCCGGGCAGGCTTCTACGCAAATGCCACATGCCGTGCAGCGTTCACGGTCAATACGCATGCTCGTTGGCAGTAATTGCAGCGCATTCTCCGGGCAGGCTTTCAGGCACTCACGGGCACCGATGCAGCGCACATCATACCACACCAGTTCTGGCTTTGCGCTCAAGCCTTCCGGGTTGTGGCACCAGGCACAACGCAGAGGACATCCCTTCAAGAAGACGGTTGTGCGGATGCCAGGGCCATCTTCTGTGCTAAACCGTTGCACGTTGAAAGCTAGACCTGTGATGGCTGTCTCTCTTTCGCTACAGTTGATGTGACTCACGGGCAATAATCTCGTCTTGAATTTCCTTGCCTAAGCCAACGAAGTAGGCATTGTAACCAGTTACGCGCACCAGCAGGTTGCGGTATTCTTCGGGGTGTTTCTGTGCTTCGCGAAGAGTATTGGCATCAATAACATTGACCTGCAGGCAAGTTCCGCCTACTCTGCCGTAAGCGCGCAGCAAGGCGATCAGCTTTTGGCGCTGCTCAGGATGGCGCAGGAGGCTGGGGCTAAAGCTCATTGTGTGGCTGGCGCCATTGGGCGCGGTCTCGAGATCCAATTTGCCTACGCTCTTGATGACCGCCGTAGGGCCCTGCCGGTCGGCACCGTTCACCGGACAGACGGCATTAGAAAGGAATTGACCTCGCCGACGCCCATCTGGCGTAGCAGCAGTGGTAGGTGCGTAGGCAATCCAATAGTTCCAAGAGAGGTAACCGCCACGGTAGCGTTTGCCCGTTGGCGATACATGGCGAAATGCCTCTTCCGTCCAGAAGCGGCTGATCTCGCGAGCAATCTCATCAGCATACGGGTCATCGTTGCCGTACTTGGGTGCTTTGTTGAGCAAGGTTTGGCGCAGGTTTTCATAGCCTTCGAAATTCGCGCGTAGGGCTTGCAGGAGTTGTTCCATTTCCACCTGACGCTCCTCAAAGACGAGTTTTTTCACAGCGGTAAGGCTATCGGCAGCCGTGGCCAGTGCCACTCCTTCCACGGTCAGGAAATTGTAGCGAGCCCCTCCGGCATTGCTGTCCCTGCCACTTTCCAGGCAACCTTCCACTAATGCGCTCATATATGGCACCGGTTCCCAGCGTGCCCGGCCGGCATCTGCCATATCATTGACACGGATGATCCGTTCCAGCAAGTAACGAAGCTGGGTTTTGAACGCAGCAAAGAACTGATCGAATGAAGAAAAGGTAGTCGGGTCGCCAGTTCGTGGGCCAATTTGCCGTCCTGTACCCGTGTCACGGCCATCGTTCAAGGCTAGCTCTACTGCCTTTGCCAAGTTGAGGTTCACGTCTACAGTACCCGAGCGGTCACAGCCTGGGAGGGTGTTCTCCAGGCAGCCAACAGGCGTATAGTCCCATAGGCGCTCTTCAGGCAGTCCTTCCCAACGCAGCCCAGCGATGGAATGCTCATCGAAGTTGATCAGGAATGGCGAGCCCTGAGCTTTCGCCAGCATGTCCACGATGCGTTCCAACAAGCGGTCCGGTGTACGAGCATGGATGCGGATGTTCGGCTTTGGTTCCAGAAGATTCATTTCCTCAATTACGTCCAGCATCAAATAAGTGAGGTCATTGGACGCATCGTTGCCTTCTGCATCCATACCGGCAAGGGTAATCAGTTGGCCAAAGGAGGAATTGATGCCTTGGTTGGTGCCAACCCAGCCTTGATAGTCATAGACGTAGTTGTGTTTGATCCACAGGCATTCAAGCCACTCTTTAGCCTGTTCACGGGTTAGCCGGCCGGTATTCAGGTCAGCTTTGTAGTAGGGGTATAGGTACTGATCCACCCGTCCTGGGGATACGCCAGGCCCAGGGTAGCTTTCTGCCGCCATAAGCAACATGTGCGTAGTCCACAGGGATTGCAGGGCTTCAGGGAAGGTCTCTGCAGGCAACCAAGGCACTTTGCGGCAGATGCGTACGATCTCGCGCAACTCAGCACGGCGGATAGGATTGGCTTCGGTTTCTGCCAGTCTCTCTGCTTCCGTAGCGTAGCGCTCTGTTAATAGGCGTACAGCATCTGCACAGATGATGACAGCCCGTGCCAAATCTCGTTGTTCAGAGGTAGCGGGTTCTTGCAGCAGTACGTTGGCTTCCTCGCGGATTCCCTGCCAACCGACACGGAGCACCTTGGGATAATCTGGCACCAGATGCCCTGGGATAGCCCCGCAATTGCCCACGCCTAGGCTATTGAGTTCCTGCCATTCTTTGAGGAAGGCTTGTTCAGCACGGTCACGAGCTTGGGCTTCATCCTTCTTTAGACAGCGCGACAAGGCCGTGTTGAAATGTGATCCAACGATCAGTTCGCCATCCAGAATTTGCACCGGCAGGTATTTCCGCAATACCTCGCGGAAGAAAAGCGCTCGACGCACTACCAAAGGCTCGTTCCAAAAGCCATCCGGCAAATCCACTAGCGTAGCGGCTGCCCAGAGGTAGCTGCGTGCCCCTTGGAAGAACATGGCCATTTCCGGCACGTTGGTCCAGTTCCAGATGGAGTAGACCACATCCCAAGGGGTTCCAGTGGTGTAAGCGCGCACTTCGTTAGTGTAATCGCGTTTATAGAAGGAGAAGAATTGCTCGCGCAGCCGTTGCACACGGGGTGAAAGTGTAGTGGCTGCAGACCATAATTGCATGGGGGCGATCACCTGGCTATTTTCTATCCGAGTAGTCATCGTATTATCCCTCCTTGGATTACGGATCCCGTAGCGATAAGGTAGCTGTGCCATAGTATATCCCAAAGGGGGCATAAGAGCAACCCGCGCACCTGTGGATATGTTCTTTGAATTTTGATGCGTATATGGTAAAATATAGCAGAAAATTGAGTTTGTATGAAAGAGGGCAGTTAGCATGTGGTCTATTGACAAATTAGAAGCACGGGATCGCGAACCGGGCAATCCCTGGTATCATCACTTTTTTGTTGCTATGGCCTCGAGCCGAGAGAGGCTGTACCCGGGACAGCCTCGTATCTGGCATCCACCTACCGATGTATACGAAACGGATTCCCACATCACCGTCAAGGTCGAAGTAGCTGGGATAGAGGAGAACGATGTCATCATCCGGCTCAATGGACGCCTGCTGACCGTGCATGGTTACCGCTTTGACCCGGCAGCCAAGATGGCGTATCAACAGATGGAGATTAGCTATGGCGAATTCCATAGCGAGGTGTATTTGCCTTGCGATGTAGATGAAGATGAAACAAAAGCGAGTTATGACCGAGGGTTCCTTTATATTCTCCTGCCCAAAGCACGGCGGGAATATAAGGTACCGGTCGTTATCGCGTCTGAGCGTAAGGCATAGATGGGCAATGACTCCCGAGCAAGCTTTGATCATTCCCATGGAGGTAACGCAATTATGACCTTACTGGCAAACGGACAGGAGACGAAAACTGAAACAAAGGCACCGGGGGTGCAGGCGGGGCAATCGACAGAACGCCTGACCATTCCGGAGATTTTGCCTATCCTGCCGTTAAAGAATACCGTTGTCTACCCGATTCCGATCCTTTTACCCTTGATCGTAGGGCAACCGCGCTCGATCAGACTGGTAGACGACGCGGTGCTGGGCAACCGCATTATCGGACTGGTAGCTCTAAAAGATGCGAGTGTAGAGGAGCCTGGTCCCGATGATGTCTATCGGGTTGGCTCAGCGGCTATTATCGCGCGCTTTGCCAAAGCTCCTGATTCGACTATCCGGCTCTTTGTGCAGGGTATAGAGCGTATCAAGATTGTTGAGTTCACTCAGACGGAACCCTACATGATGGCTAGGGTGCAGGTAACGCCGGATACAGTGGAGGAAGGAGTTGAGGTCCAGGCACTAATGCGCAATACCCTTGACCTGTTCCGTCGTATGGCAGCGCTGATGCCCTATATTCCCGAAGAGTTGATCATGGCCACGCTGAGCGTCGAAGACCCACGGCAACTGGCTTACTTAGTGGCTTCTTATGTACGCATGGATATGACGGACGCTCAAGCAATTCTAGAAGCCGACAGTGTCACAGACAAGTTGCAGAAGTTGAACATCGTCCTGAACAAGGAACTCGAAGTCCTGGAGTTGGGCAAAAAGATCCAAGACCAGGCCCAGTCCGAGATGCAGAAGATGCAACGCGAGTATTTCCTGCGTGAGCAATTGAAGGCGATCAAGAAGGAATTGGGCGAAGAGGATGAACAGCAGGCTGAAATCAACGAATTGGCAGCCAAGATCGAAAAAGCAGGGATGCCACCTGAAGCAGAGAAGGAAGCTCGACGGGAGCTAGACCGGCTTTCCAAGATGCCGCCTGCTGCTGCCGAATATTCGGTCATCAAAACGTATCTTGACTGGCTGGTCAGCATGCCGTGGCAAGTAGCTACGGAGGATAACCTGGATATCGAACGAGCCCGCCGGATACTGGACGAAGATCACTACGATCTGGAAAAAGTGAAAGAGCGCATACTCGAATATTTGGCAGTGCGCAAGCTTCGTCAAGAGCGGAAGAAGGCGGAAGGCGA
>JBMFPM010000182.1:0-5048 GCA_049969135.1 Anaerolineae bacterium | reverse complement strand
ACTGTAGAGGAAATCCATGGACTTTGCAACATCTCAAGGTAGCAACTTGGGTTATTATAACAGCAAAGGGAAGGAAGACCAAGTAGGGCAATCTGTATGTGGAACGTATGATCCTACCGTCACACAACTATTATATCCTTGATACAAATTGCGCTATAATAGCGCATCAACAGGTCTATGCCATTCTTTTTCAGCGCAAGGAGAAACGACATGTTCAAACACATCCAAAAAGCGGTCGTCGAGGAATATTCTGGTGTACGAGCCAAAGACTATGTAGCCGAGATCATCCGTTACCATCGCATTCAAGCTAGCCCTGGATTCCGCGCAGCGGCGGAGCGATGCCGCGACCTCCTAGCCGGATTTGGCCTCTCAGCAAAAGTGCTCCAGTTCCCGGCGGATGAAAGGACGCAATATTGGGGTTCACCGATGTTCCAAGAGTGGGAAGCAACAGAAGCTACTCTGCACCTGATCGAGCCTGCGGACAAGACGCGCAAGCTGGCTGACTTTGCCGAGGTCAAATGCTCACTGATCCAACGCAGTGCGCCTGTGGATAACCTGGAAGCAGAGCTTGTCCTCCTGGAGGATGGCGAAGAAGAGAAAGAGTATGAAGGCCTTGATCTCGAGGGCAAGATAGTTTTGACCAAGGGCGACCTTGACCGCGTGCGGGAGCTGGCAGTAGGCAAGCATGGCGCCGTAGGCATCCTCTTTGACGGCATGCGCGAGTCACCGCCCATCCGCCAGCGCATTGACTTGCCAGACGCCGTGCAGTATACATCCTTCTGGTGGCGGCCGGGGGACAAACGGTGCTTCGGGTTTGTCCTATCCCCTCGCGCAGGCGAGGATCTGCGAAAACTGATCAAATCCCAGCAACGCGAGGGCAAATCACCACCCAAGGTACGCGCGAGAGTAGTCAGCCAATTCTATGATGGGCATATTGAGGTGGTATCCGCGCTTATCCCAGGTGAAGTAGATGAAGAAGTAGTCGTCGTAGCTCATCTCTGCCACCCCCAACCATCCGCCAATGATAATGCCTCTGGGAGCGCTGCTCTACTTGAATTGGGACGTACATTGCAGTCTCTGATCCAGAGAGGCAAATTGCCACCGCCCAAGCGAAGCATCAGGCTACTCCTGGTGCCCGAAATGACTGGAACCTACGCATACCTGGCCACGCATGAGGGAGAGATTCCTCATATGGTAGCAGGCATTAACCTGGACATGGTGGGACAGAACCAGGAATTGTGTGGCAGCGTATTTATCATCGAAGAGACACCGGCGGCTACGCCTTCCTTCGCTACCAACCTCCTGGAACGCATGCGAGAGGAATGGATGGCTCAGGCGCAGAACCTCTCCAGTTCATCGTCCTATCCCTTGTTCCGACACACCGTTACTCCTTTTTCAGGCGGCAGCGACCATTACATCCTTTCTGACCCCACTGTTGGTGTGCCCACTCCGATGTTAATTCAATGGCCAGATAAATTCTACCACACGTCAGAAGACACTCTGGATAAAGTAGATCCGCACATGCTGGCCACTCTGGGTGGATTGGCAACCACCTATGCGTATTTCGTCGCCAACGCTGGCCCGCGCGAGGCTGATTGGCTGGGCCACGAGATGCTGGCTAGGTTCAAAGCACGCTTAGCGCGCTGCGTGCAAGATTTGTTAACCGAGGCTCTGACAGCAAAGAATGCCGAAGAATTGGCACAAGCAGCCACACGTTTGGCAAAGAAAGCAGAATTCATGGCAGATAGGCAGCGAGAAGCGCTGCGCTCGCTTTTGCGCCTGGCTCCCGAAATGGAATGGCTCGTCCATGATCTACAGCAAGCAGTCAATCATGCTGTACAACAAGAAAGGGAGCGTGCCAATCGCGTCTTGCAGCGGCATGCACAGCAGTTGGGATTGCCAGAGATCCCGAAGCCTCCGCTAAAGGAGGCGGATGAATGGGAAAAACAAGCAGCAACGATGATACCAACTCGCTTGTTCCGTGGCCCGGTCTCATCAGGCGCATACATGTATAAACTAACCCCACAAGAAAAAGAAGAAGCCTATGCCTGGTTGAAAGAGCACCGCCGTCAATATTATGGAATGAATACGTTAGCCAACTACTGGGCTGACGGTAAGCGCACAGTAGCAGAAATCGCAGACCTAGTAGAGCTAGAAACGGGACAACGCAACGTGCAACTGCTGGTGAAGCATTTTGAACTCCTGGCTAGATTGGGCCTGGTGGCATTAAGCAGCAAATAATGCTGAACGACCACGGACTGGATATAGGAATGTAAGGGATGTATATCCGACCAACCACCTCCCGCCCCCGGCGTTGGCCATGGCTCTTACTCTTGATTCTAGGGTTCGTTGCTGTAGGCTATTGGTACGCCCATTCCAAGGGCCTGGAACTCATACAGTTGCCAAGCTTTCTTGGCCAAGAACGGCCAACCCCAACCCCTACAGAGATCAGCAGCAAGGAGCACATGGCTCTGGGAGATCGCTTCTTCGCCAATGGTCAAATGGACGAAGCCATCGCGGAGTATCGCCGTGCCATAGAGCTTGATCCTAGCAATTCAACCGCTCATGCGCGTTTGGGTCGCTTGCTCACCTTGAGAGGTCGCTATGCAGAGGGCTTACGCATGGCGCAACGTGCTGTCGAGATTGACTCTGAAAACGCTGAGAATCAAGCCATTCTGGGCATGGTACTGGACTGGAACGGCGATTATGATCGCGCTGTGGAAGCCTGCCTGAAAGCCATAGACCTTGACCCGGCCTATGCTACCGCGTACGCCTACCTGGCCGAGGCCTATGCCGATAAGGGCCGCTTGGAACGTGCGTTACAGGCAGCAGAGAAAGCTCTTGCCCTCGACCCGCAAAATTTCTACGCACATCGCAATATGGGCTATGTTCTGGAAAGACTTGGCGATTATGATGCGGCTATATCTGCATATATTGAAGCCATCTCGTTGCAACCCAACTTGGTTTACCTGTACCTCAGTTTGGGCCGCCACTACCGAGCTACCGGGGACTATGAGGGTGCCATAGCCCAATTCCAGAAAGCAATCGAGGTTGATCCTCGCGATCCTACTGCTTACGACAGTTTGGGTTTAGTGTACTTTGACCAACGCGAATACGAGCTAGCTGCTGCCCAGTTCAAGAAAGCGCTAGAAATAGACCCCAACTTGGCTGCGGCTTACGGGCACATGGGTTGGTGCTACTATGCCCAGCGCCGCTATGAGGATGCTATCCCCCAGTTTGAACGCGCAATTTCCCTGGGAGCGACGGCAATCGAGTATTATTATGAATTGGGCTTATGCTACGTCTATATCAACGACTGTGAAAAAGCCCGGCCTTGGTTAGAGAAGGCTTTGGAAATTGACCCCTATGCTCAACCTGCTTTACAGGGGCTGAAAGCGTGTGAGGAAAGATAAGTATTAGGAGGCAGTTGTGACACGTGTGCAGAAAGGACGAAGAAGAGCTACCTTATTTTGGGTGCTAAGTCTGCTAGTAGCAGTGAGTATGATCTGTGGCACTGTTCTGGCTGTCTGGCCTAATCCACAACGACGTCCGCAAGCCACACCAACGCCTATCATGACGCCCATCTCGCCCACCCGAACAGAAACAGTTACACCATCACCCAGCCCAGCCATCCCAACGCAGACACCTATACCGGCCATAGTGCCAACGCCACTGGCACAACCCACCTCTTAATCGGGAAACCTGCATGCTATTTGCCAAAATCGGCTTTTACTGCTATAATGGTTTTAAGAATGGGCGCGTAGCTCAGTTGGTTAGAGCGCACGGTTCACATCCGTGAGGTCATAGGTTCGAATCCTATCGCGCCCATGCTTCTTTTCAGACGCGGATTCCAGTCGCATCTGTTACAAACGTACTCCCAGACAGGGGTTGAGGATGCCCTCACTAACTTACTCATCGCGTTTGCTACTGGCCATCCTTTGCTATCTCAGCTTGTACGTTGCTGGGACAAACATAGCCTGGGTATTGCGGAAGCCCATGCCTGGTCGCTTTGGTCAAGCGATTGACTGGCTCAGATTATGGGGCACAAAACTATGGCTGGGCGAGGTGCTGCGCTTGGCTTACTACCTGATTCCGCCTTACCTAGTGCTCTATTATGGCTGGGCCAGCCCCTTGGATATGGGGCTCGCTGATCTTGACTGGATCAGAGGTATCGGGACCAGTATTGCCTTTGGCAGTGCAAGTTTGTTTTTATTAGTGATACTTTGGTGGCAATACATACGCCTGGTCGGGGATGCTCCTCTTATGCAAGAAACCCAATGGCTAGCGCAACCTTGGGGGTGGGCTTTTGTGCTCCGAGAAGCAATCCTGTTGGAATCCTTCTGGGCTTTGATTCGTAGCCCAATGTTGTTGGTAGCTGGCTCTTATTTTGGCGTCTACTTGGGGCTGGTCATTACCTCTGCAGTAGCTTTGCTCAACGCACGCACTCGATATGCACTTGGCATGCCCGGTCTGCGCGAAGGGATAGTATTGACCGGTTCGCTGGCAGCAGTCACAACCACGCTATATGCACTCATCCATAACTTGTGGTTATGCATTGCGGTGCATTTTGTCTTACGTTTGGTGATCCTGTACCTGGTACACGCCGGGAGCGCTTGGGGGCACTCCAGTAGTGGGAAACCGGCGACATAGCTCAATATCCTTGCGCCAGGTAACCAACCCGGAGAACCTCGCTTCGATATAGCGAACTACCTGAGGATAAAAGCCAGAACGAAGAGCAGTATGAACATCGCCACTGCGATAATGGCGATCTTCCTCAGGTCTGCCAAAACATAATGGTATTCCTGCGCCAAGTCCACCTTGGTCGAGGCTGAAACTTTTGCAGAGGTTGTACTTGCAGTTGCCAATACAGGCCGCGACTCCTCGGCTTTCGCCGCTGGTGCCACGGGTTTCCTGGTTTGTATTGCCTTACGGCGCGGTCGTTTGCCTTTCTTGGCCATAGATGTCCAGAAACTCCTTATCTACTGAATCCTCTTGTCAATGTCTCACGATTATAGCCAAACCTGCCGAGCAGTCAACTTTCACACCCT
>JBMFPM010000181.1:0-5054 GCA_049969135.1 Anaerolineae bacterium | reverse complement strand
AGACGTCTTTGGTGAGCGGGCATTGGAAGGGTTCCGCCAGGAAGGGATTGCCACCCAATATGTGAGCATTGACCCCGAAACGGCTTCTGGTGTGGCGCTCATTTTCGTGGATGCAAGCGGTGAAAACAGCATCGCTGTAGCGCCTGGTGCGAACGCACGCCTCACACCTGAGGATGTCCAAAACGCCCGAGAAGCTATTGAGGCAGCGGACGTCCTACTGCTGCAGTTGGAAACGCCATTGGAAACGGTGCGGCAAGCGGCAGAGATTGCCCATCGGGCTGGTGTGCGTGTGGTACTGAACCCGGCGCCTGCACGCCCGCTACCGGTTGAGCTATTGGCTCTGGTTGATGTGCTCACTCCCAACGAGGGGGAAGCCAATCTGCTGGCTGCTAAGCAGGTTGCCCAATCCGCCACGCTAGCCGACGCCGAAACTGCGGCGCGTTGCTTAATCGAGCGGGGTGTCAAAGTGGTCATCGTTACATTGGGTGCACGAGGAGCCCTGATTGTCACACCCGACTTTCAACAACTGGTGCCTGGTTTTACGGTGGATGTAATAGATACAACCGCTGCAGGCGACGCCTTCAATGGTGGGCTGGCGGTAGCCCTGGCAGAGGGAAAAACACTCGCCGAAGCGGTGCTTTTTGCCAATGCCTGTGGCGCATTAGCAGCTACCAAACTGGGTGCACAGCCTTCGTTGCCCACCGCAGAAGAGGTAGCCCGCTTCCTGGCGGAGAGGCATTAGGCAATTCAACATGCCAGTTCAGGCTGCTGCCTGGCTGTTCACGCTAGTATTCCGATGTCCACTATTCTATGCGTTCCCTTTCGCGGATGACTCGCGCACGGCCCTCGCCGACTAGAATCTCTGCCGGCCTGGGCCGTGCATTATAATTGGAACTCATCGCAAAGCCATATGCGCCAGCGTTCAGGATGGCTAGCACGTCCCCTTCTTCACACACGGTCAGCTTTCTGTCCCTGGCGAACACATCCCCACTTTCGCATAGATTGCCGGCCACGGTAATGACTTCCTCTTCCCCTCGCACGCGGCTCGCATTCACGATAGGGTGATAAGCACTATACATAGCTGGCCGGATGAGGTGATTAAATCCGCTGTCAATGCCCACAAATATCCGATGGGGAGTCCTTTTCACATCGGTAACCGTTGCCAGCAGAGTCCCTGCTTCCGCAACTAGATACCTGCCTGGCTCCAGTACCATGGTCAACTCTTTGCCGTAGCTTCGACAGAAGTCTGTAAATAAGGCAGAAGCCTTTTCGCCAAAGGCATGGATGTTCAGCCGCTTGTCATTTGGCCGGTAAGGGATACCCAAACCACCACCAAAGTCAACGAATTCCAGGTGGGGTAGCCTAGCCGCCGTGGCAAGCAAGGCACGCATCGCTTCGAGGAGGATTGCTTCATCCACTATATTGGAGCCAATGTGTTGATGGACACCAATGATGGTCAAATGGTACTGCGCGGCAATGGCCTTGGCTTTTTCCAGTTGTGCGACGTCAATGCCAAACTTGCTCTCCGGGCCTCCGGTGATGACGTGGGCATGGTGCCCTGCGCCGATGCCCTGGTTGACGCGCAGGGAGACGGATGAGCCAGGCATGAATTCTCCACATCGCTCAAGCTGGGTGAGGGAATCAATGTTGATCGTTGCGCCGCTTTGGAGCACGTAGCGCAGTTCTTCCACCGTGATGTTGCTGCACGTATAGAGGATTTGGCTCGGCTTAAACCCCGCTTTGAGCGCCAGGAGAATCTCCCCCTTGCTGACTGTCTCTACGTTGGCTCCTAGCGCGCGCAGGAGCCTCAGGATTTCGACGTTGGCGTTCGCTTTGCAGGCGTAATGAATCTTCAGTTTGCCGTACGGTATGCTTGCGACCAGCTCAGTGTACCGTGCGCGGATGGTGTCCTCTTCATAGACATACAGGGGCGTGCCATATTCTCTGGCTAAATCAGCAGCGCGTATCCCGCCGAGGTACAACTGGTTATCCTTGACTTGCATCGCACCGCTCCAGTGGATGTCTATTCTAGCGGCAGTTTGTAGACCCGGTAGCGCTTGTAGTTTTCTGCTCCGAAGTGGGAGGCGAGGACGGTCATTTTATCGTTCTCTTCCGCTTGCAAGGACATGTCCACCCAACGGAATCCCCGTGGTACCCCGCATCTTGCCAGTTCCAGAAGCATGAGCGCCTCGATGCCCCGCCCCTGGTATGGCTCCAGCACTCCTCCTATTTTTAGGCTAATGCGGTCAATGCGCTTCATATACCACCAAGCGAGCAGTTTGTGCCATCCATCCAGTCGCCCGTTGAGATGGATGAGCACCTGGTTAAAGTCAGGGAAGGCAATCAAACACCCTACCGTTTTCCCGCCCACTTCGCCAAACAAGACAAAATCCGGATCCACGATGGGGCGCAGTTCCTCGGCGAATTTCCGGAGGTCTTCATCGGTCCACGGGACATGGTCAGGCATCTGGCCAATGGTCGCGTCGTACAATTCGCGCACGCGTTGTAGTTCGTTATCCCAATCATCCAGCCGTGCATGGCGAATTTTGATGTCCGTGCGGCGCTGCGCTACCTTCTCCAAACGCGCCAATCGTGGGGGCAGGCTGCCATCAGGGCCGATCACATCGGCTACCCGTATCCGGCGGCAAAAGTCGTCAGCGTGCTTGACCATGCCAAAGCGTTCGACAAAATCCTTATAGTAAGGGGGATTGTGCGCGCAAAGCATCGGGGGCGGGCAATCTGCACCTTCGACAAGGATGCCTCGTTCTCGGTCGCGGTGAAAATTGATCGGCCCGCGCATTTCGCTCATGCCCCGCTGGCGTAGCCAATCGCGGGCAGCGCTCAGCAAAGCCTCTGCTGCTTCATAATCGTTCAATACGTCAAAGAAACCAAAGAATCCCACCTTCTGCTTGAGGTATTCATTGAAGCAGTGGTCAACAAAAGCTGCGATGGTGCCTACCAGGCGCTTGCCCCTCCGTGCTGTCAGCAGGGTGACATCTGCCCGCTGGAAAAAGGGATTCCGCTCCGGATCCAAGATATGTGCACGCTCTTTGATGATGGGCGGCACCCAGTTCTTGTCGCCGCGGTTGACAGTCCATGGGAACAGGACCATTTCCTGGCGTTCGCGCGCGCTCTTGACCTCGACAACTTCCACGTTATCCATATTTGCCTTTCCCAATAACTTGCTCGCACCGGATTAAGTACAGCGTCCGGTACAGCGTTCCAATCCCACTACTCTTCCGTGTAGAAGCCAACCCCGATCACGCCTGGCCCTGTGTGCACTCCCAAGACAGGGCTGAGATCCAACACATAGAGCTCTTGGCAATGGAATCGCTTTTCCATCTCCTCTTTCAAAGCCGTGGCTTCTCCTGGCGCTTCGGCGTGCACAATTGCCATATGCACCCCATGTGCTGTGCCAATCCGCTCCTCAACCACTTCTAACAGACGGTTCAAAGCGCCCCGTTTCGTGCGCGTTTGTTCCAACACATCCACTTGCCCATCGTGGAGATATAGCAGCGGCTTGATGCTCAGGACAGAACCAAGCAGGCGCTTTGCCCCGCCAATGCGCCCGCCTTTGTGGAGGTATTCCAGAGTATCCACCACAAAAAGCACATTCATTCTGGGGATGAGCTTCTGCACTTGGGCGACAATTTGGGGCGCATCTTGGCCTTCCGCAGCCATTTTGGCTGCGGCCAGTACCATGAACCCCAGCCCCATCGAAGTGGAACGTGAATCCACGATGTGAATGGGAACGGATTCGCCCATCTGCGTTCTAGCCATATGCGCTGATTCCACCGTGCCGCTCAGTGCCCCCGAGATGTGAATGGAGACAATGCTGTCTGCCGCTTGGCTTACCTCCTGGTATACCTGCACAAAATCCCCTGCCGACGGTTGTGAAGTCGTGGGCAGCGTACGGGAAGCCCGCAGCTTGCGATAGAACTCCTGCGGCGTAATGTCCACCCGATCATGGAACACCTGTGCACCGAAAAGGATTTTCAACGGAATTATACGGATGTCCAGCGCTTGTGCTAAATCGGGCGGGATGTCTGATGAACTGTCCGTAATAATTGCTACCTTGGCCATTTTACCCAACCTCCTGAATTGTGGTTTCCGTAAAAATCGAAAAAATTTGCGAAAGAAAAGCTTTATCCTGTCTCCGCCGGGAAACGCAGCGCAGCTATTACCTCACGGGAAAAGCGCCACAAGCGCTGACGCGCTTCTTCATCCATCTGGCGCAAATGAGATTGGTATCTCTGTACATATTCCGGCAATTTGGCTAGCCAGGAGGGCGTCTGACGCAAGGTATAGGACAGGCCAAGAGCCACACCTGGCAGTAGATCTAGAATATCCGCACCAATGGCATTCGCGTCAAGGATGTCTCTGAAATTCCTCAACCCCTGGACGCGGCTGAGAAGTTGGCTGCGGATGAACACAAGGGAAGCTGCCACTACCCGCTCACAATAAGAGATGGAGTCTACGCCTTCTGGAATGGCAGCCATCAGGTCAGCCAATAGCCCTTCGTCATCGGGCAAGCCTTCCGTCGCCAGGCGCGAGAGCACCTTCTGCTTCATGGCTTCCCATTCTTTATCCCTCTCCTCACCAGCCAAATGACGGAAGGTGCGCAATGCTTTGCGCGTGGGCTTGAACAGCACCATGGAGCGGCCTGGGCCCGCGTGGCGGTCAGCCAAATGATACTCCGAAGAAACGTAGCCCTTTTGCTCCAGCAGCTTGAGCATTTCATAAGCCGTTGAGTTCGCGACCCCCAAAGCTCGTGCCACTGTGGTGTAGTGGATCGGCTGCCGCCGGTAGTGGTAATAGACATCGAACAGTTTTTCCAGAAATGCTCGCTGTCGGTTTGTGAGCTGCATCTTTGCACTTCTCTTGTTTCCGAAGAAAACGAAACAATCCAGCACAATAATAGTTCTTTTTGGGCGTTGTGTCAAATCAACTGCTGGGGGGTGTAGTTCAACTTTGGGGCAAGAAATGCCTTGCATAGCCCTAGGCGGATGAAAAGCAGCCAAGAAGCAATCACTGTCAGCAGATTTTGGGAACGG
>JBMFPM010000180.1:0-5060 GCA_049969135.1 Anaerolineae bacterium | reverse complement strand
TAGAGGACAAGTTCAGCACTGTTGATGACCGCATTAGTAGGTATCCCGCCAGGTGCTAAATCAAAATAGAGCAATGAACGCCAGGACCTCGATTGGCCAATGACCAGCCGCGCCTCTGTGCCACCATTAAGGGTTGGGTTCCATCGTACAATGTATGTATCATACGTGCCTGTATAACCTGCCGTGGGATACAATCCTTGTTGAAAAATGGTGGTCGTTTGTGCAGCGTGAGCATCTGGAACATAGCCAATAGCGCTACCCATTGGGTCTTCTACTGCAGCCGCCATCAATCTAAGGGCAAGGGCAGGGCCTGCAAAAAGCACAACAAAAGAAAGCGCAAAAACAATCAATGATGCAATGACGCTGCGCGAAAGAGCAACCGTGGAGTGTTGCGTTCGAGCTAAGGACAAAGGAGATGCCTGCAGACGCTCAGGGGAATGTACAAGGGTCCTCTCTTCCATAAGATATGCCTCCCTGTAGGTCATCGTGACTTCCTTCGTTTGCCACATTCGTTTTGGGCATAATTAACTGATATTATATCTCGCATCTTCTGCGCCGGTCAAAAGTTATCATACGCGACTAAAATATACTGGGATTGAATGACTGTAATCCAGACGAAAACACAGCCTCTGCGCATAGAGGGTGCACAATAGTTATCCCCTTTGTCTACATGACGTAGCAGGGACTGAAAAGATACGCAAGCAACTGCATCAACGTATTGGCGAACCCATCACACTGTGTATGCTTTTTGGCAACTGTCGCTTGCTTTTGATTCGTGCCTGCTCCTGCTATAATATCAAATTATGCGCATCTATACATCTATGGATCAAAGCCTTTCCCCTCAGATATGGAACGAGTTCGTCAAGCATTCGCTAGCAGGCCATTTGCTGCAATCCTGGACATGGGGCGATTTCAAAGCCTGTTTTGGATGGCGACCCCTGCGCATCGCTGTCGTCGAAGGGGACAAAATAGTGGCAGCCGTGCAAGTTTTGTTTCGCCCCTTGCCTATTGGCCCTCTGACCACAGCGTACATTCCTAAGGGCCCCATCGTTGATCCCCCGACACTGGATAGCCCTGCGGTTCTAGCCTTATTGTCCGCTCTGCATGCCGCAAGCCGCCGTCAACGGGCAATCTTCCTCAAGATGGAACCAGATTGGGAAGAAGCACTATCCACACGAAACTGGCTGGAAGCACAAGGCTTTGTTCCCAGCCAACAGACAGTTCAGCCCCGCCGTACAGTCCTGATTGATTTGAAGCAAGATGAAGACGCAATACTCGCCCAGATGAAAGCCAAGACCCGCTACAATATCCGCCTGGCCCAGCGCAAAGGAATCTCTGTGCGCATGGGAACCGCAGAGGATCTGCCCTTGTTCTACGAACTGCTGAAAATTACCGGTCAACGCGCCGGATTTGGCATCCATACCCAGAGCTACTATGCCCAAGCTTGGCAGCTTTTCGCGGATCAGGATGCTGTGGCGCTGTTTTTGGCCCAATACGAAGAAAAACCTTTGGCAGCCATCATGGTATTCACCTGGGGCAAGAAAGCGTGGTACATGTATGGTGCCTCCTCTGATGAAGAAAGGCAACGCATGCCCACCTATCTCTTGCAATGGGAAGCCATGCGGTGGGCTAAAGCTAGGGGCTGTGAGACCTACGACCTATGGGGCATTCCTGACGTGGATGAAAACGAAATTGGATCCGATATCGCCCTGGCTGAAGGACAGGGCGTATTGAGCACTGGCATGGGCGGGTTATACCGCTTCAAACGGGGTTTTGGGGGCAGAGAAGTGCGTTATGTAGGCGCTTACGATTACATTTATAACAAGCCCCTCTACCACCTTCTCACCGCTGCCTGGAAGTTCTGGAAGAGATAGGCAAGCCATGCTATTTCAGCACAGAGGAGCGGGATGGCGCCAACCCGCTCCTCTCATGTATGTTTTCCTCAGCAGTTCTTATTGCCCTTCTCCTGCAATAAACGCCTCTACCATCGCCTTGGCTTGGTCATCAGGGTACTGTACAGGCGGCGACTTCATGAAGTAGGCTGAAGGGCCAATCAACGTACCGCTCAGTTTTCTGTCCAATGCCAACTTACAACAGCGAATGGCATCCACGACTACGCCTGCCGAATTCGGAGAATCCCATACTTCCAATTTGCACTCTAGATTTAATGGTACGTTACCAAAAGTAGTGCCCTCCATGCGGATATAGCACCACTTGCGGTCGGTCAGCCAGGGCACGTAATCGCTGGGCCCTACGTGGACATTGCCTGGCTCCAGTTCATAGTCCAGCATACTGGTCACGGCATTCGTCTTAGAAATCTTCTTCGACTCAAGCCGCTCTCGCTCCAGCATGTTGTAGAAGTCGGTATTCCCACCAAAATTGAGCTGATAGGTGCGCTCTAACCGTACACCGCGGTCGCGGAAAAGCGAGGTCAAAACACGATGGGTAATAGTAGCCCCTACCTGAGACTTGATGTCGTCTCCAATCATGGGCAGCCCCCGTTCTTTAAATCGTCTTTGCCAATACTCTTCACGGGCGATAAATACTGGGATGCAATTCACAAACCCACAACCAGCATCGAGAATTTGCTCCACATACCATTTGGTAGCCATTTCGCTGCCTACGGGCAAATAATTGACCACCACATCTGTACCCGTATCCTTCAAGATGCCGACCACATCTGCAGTCGAACCAGGCGCCTTGGTGATAATTTGCTTCAGATACTTCCCCAACCCATCGTGGGTCATGCCTCGTGAGACCGGCACGCCGATGTGCGGTACATCACAGAATTTGTAGGTATTATTGGGAGCTGTGAAAATGGCCTCTGAGAGGTCCTTGCCTACCTTGTTTTGATCAATATCAAAGGCGGCGCTGAATTCAATGTCGCCGATGTGATACCCGCCCAGACGGACGTGCATCAAACCCGGCACAAATTGGTCCTCAGGGGCATCCTTGTAGAAATATACCCCCTGTACCAGAGAAGAAGCACAATTGCCTACACCAATGATTGCTACCCTGATCTTAGCCAAAGTGTCCACACTCCTTTCTTATCAAGATTTCAAGATCACTGTATACGCAACACCCGATAGCATTCGGAGATTCGATACACAAGTAGCAAGTTTACCGCAATGAATTCCAATCGTCAAAATAGGTGCACCTGCACGGCAAAAGTTGGGGGCTTGCTCAGAAAGAAAAGCCCTCATCCATACTCTTTGCCCATTGGGATAGCAAGCAAAACGCAGACACCACCATTGTTTTCCGAAGGGAGGCTCAACCAGCCAGGGCTACTTGCTCTAGCACTGGCAAGCGCCTATATCAGTCGCTCCAATGCAGACTTGAGGTCCTGCAGAAATCTGGCCACTGCCACGCCATCGAGGATGCGGTGGTCCGCAGAGACGGTGAGGGTCATGATCGGGCGGATATGGATTCCGTCATCGATCACCACAGGACGCTTCACAATGGCCCCAACAGCAAGGATGGCTGCTTCCGGTGGGTTAATAATCGCCCGGAAGTAAGGGATGTCAAACATACCCAAATTGGTAATGGTAAACGTACCCCCGGTAACATCATCCAGGGTAAGTTTCCCTGCCCGTGCGCGCTTGGTCAGTTCTTTGAGCTCAGCATCAATATCCGCTAGTAGCTTGGTATCTGCCCCCTTGATTACGGGGACAATTAACCCCTCATCCGTGGCCACGGCTACACCAATGTTAATGTCATCTAACAACACGATCTGATCGCCACGCAGTGTCGAGTTCAGCAGGGGATGCTTGCGGAGCACCCGTGCTACGACATGGACTAGCAAAGCCGTGTAGGAAGCCTCGTAGCGGGCTTTCTCCGCCGCGCTCATGTCCACTTCGATGGACAGTGCGATATGAGGTGCCTCCCGCATGCTCTGCTGCATACGCTCGGCGATGATCCGTCGCCGACCGACAAGGGGGATTGTCTTTGCTTCTCGTACCGGTGGTGCTACTGGTGCAGCAACGCGTTCAATAGCCTGCAACACATCAGCTTTAGTGATCACGCCGCCTGGTCCCGTGCCCGTCACATAGGCAAGATTCAAGTCATGCTCTTTCGCTAGCCGACGTGCCACGGGAGTCGCTTTCACTTTCTCAGGCATTTCTGGTGCGGGGGCTGCGGCACCAGCCTCTACAGCGGGCTCAGGCTTCTTTATCGGAACAGCCTCTGCTGCTGGTGCGGCAGGCGCTGCTTTCTCTTCGATGAACTCTTCACCGGGTTCTACAATATAGGCAATCACCTGCGTGACAGGGACTATATCGTTGGGAAAAGCTTTGATCCCCCGCAGCACGCCCGAGGCAGGCGCTTCAATTTCCAGATTGACCTTATCGGTCATCACTTCCAGAAGGGGTTCACCCTTTTTGACATAGTCTCCTTCCTGGTAAAACCACCGAATCACAGTGCCTGTCTCTTGCGTCATGCCTGTTTTGGGCATAATCACCGGCGTAGCCAATCCTTACCTCCTTGCTAGATGAATGCCAAATACTAGACCCTAATCTACTTGTAAGCCATCAACTCGCGCACTGCGGCGATGATGTTTTCTTCCTGCGGCACGGTGTGGTACTCTAGCGTACGATTGTAAGGGATAGGGATATCTAACCCCGCCAACCGTCGAATGGGGGCATTGAGGTGCACAAAAGCAGGCCCCTCACTGATCATAGCAGCGATCTCAGCCCCGAAACCGCAGGTCTTGTATGCTTCGTGTACAATGAGCACACGCCCCGTCTTGATCACCGATTTGGTAATGGTCTCCGCATCATAAGGCTTGAGCGTACGGGGGTCAACTACCTCGACCTCTATCCCTTCTTGTGCCAGCTTTTCTGCAGCCGCAAGTGCACGCATTACCATCACTCCCGTTGCTACGATCGTAACATCACGTCCGGCGCGTTTCACCTCCGCCACGCTCAACGGCACGGTATACGGTTCCTCAGGCACCGGTCCCTTTGTACGGTAAAGGAGCTTTTGCTCAACAAAGATCACCGGATTATCATCACGGATAGACGAGATGAGCAACCCCTTCGCATCATAAGGCGTGCTGGGCATCA
>JBMFPM010000179.1:0-5070 GCA_049969135.1 Anaerolineae bacterium | reverse complement strand
AGATCCGCTGCCTGCAGAGGCGCTCCGGGAGAAATCTGTAACTCGTTGTTGCCCATGTACAATTTTGCGCCTCGCGCCAGCAGCATCCGTTCCGTGTGATCGCGCGTTGGGCCCAGGGCGCGCAGTGTAGTGGGGCTATCTGCATACAAGCCAGCCAGCAAGAGCGCGCTTTTCACCTGGGCACTGGCTACCGGCAAAGTGTAGTCTATGCCATGCAAGTTGCCTCCCTGGATCGCCAGCGGTGGCTTGTTGCCGCCTTCGCGGCCCAGCACGGTTGCCCCCATACGGCGTAGCGGCTCGACGATGCGCCCCATGGGGCGTCGGCACAACTGAGCATGACCCGTGAGCACACTGAGGAACCGCTGCCCGGCTAATATCCCAGCCAGAAGGCGCATGCTCGTGCCAGATTTGTCGCAATCCAGCACACTGTCTGGCTCCTGCAGACCATACAAGCCTCGTCCATGAATCGTCAGGGTTGTTCGCGTATGTTCTTCGACTTTGACACCCAATGCCCGTACCGCGCGCAGGGTAGCCAGGCAATCGGTGGCAGGGAGAAAATTTTCCACTCGGCTGGTGCCCGTGGCAACAGCGCCCAACAGCAATGCGCGGTGTGAGATGGACTTGTCCCCTGGTACGCCAATACGGCCCCGCAGAGAGCCGCTCGGTCGTACAACGAGGTTCATCGAGGGCATGGAAACAACCTCCTTCGCCGACAAGCGGCGGCAACAATGGCAGCACGTAACCCGGCCTCATCTCCGCTCTCCAGCAGATTGTCCAGATGGGCGAGTTGTTCCTGAAAACGGGCTAGCATTGGGCGAATGCCTATCTGGTTGCTGAGCAGAATATGAAGCATCATCGTTTCGTCGCTCGCGGCTAGGCGTGTGGTATCGCGGAAGCCAGTGGCAGCCAGTTGCCAGACAGCATTGTCAGCCAGGCTCTCGTTGGTTGCAACCAGCGCTACAGCGAGCAGGTAAGGCAAATGGCTGACAGCGGCTACAAGCAGGTCATGGCGCATAGGGTCAAGCAGCAACGGTTGCGCACCAACCCCTCGTACCAGGTCTTGAGCCAAGGCGATGGCCGCATCGCTGGTACGAGCCAATGGAGTGAGGACATAGACAGCGTCTCGAAAGAGGGCAGCATCAGCAGCAGCCAAACCGGCGACCTCTTTCCCACACATAGGATGACCACCGATGGGTTGCACATGAGGAGGCAGCGCTTGCATGGCTTGCACCACGGCTTGCTTCGTGCTGCCCATGTCAGTTAAGAGGCAGTCAGGAGGTAGCCATGGCCCGATCTCCTCAATGAGCTGGACGATGGTCAGCACTGGCGTGGCTAGCACTACGATATCCGCATTCTTCACTCCTTCATACACCTGACAGGTGCCTTCATGGATCACGCCCATGGCTAACGCTTGGGCGATCGTCTCCTGACGCCGTGCCACGCCAACAACACGCCTACAGGCACCGCGTGTGATTAACGCCGCAGCAAGCGATCCGCCCATTAAACCAAGTCCAACGATCGTCACTTGGGCATCTTGCAGTTGCATAGGCATATATTTATAGCTCCCGCCCCACAGCCTGGGCTACGGCTTGTAGTTCGTGCAGTAGCTGTGCAAAAGTCTCCGGCTTCAGAGATTGTGCTCCATCGGAGAGCGCCTGCTCAGGATGTGGATGGACCTCGATGAGCAAGCCATCTGCACCGGCAGCCACCGCTGCTTTCGCGATCGGCCCGACGAGATTCCACTTGCCCGTACCATGGCTGGGGTCAGCGATAATGGGCAAGTGCGTCATGGTTTTGAGCACGGGAATAGCGTTGATATCAAAAGTATAGCGGGTGTAGGTCTCGAAGGTACGGATGCCCCGTTCGCAGAGCATCACTTGATAGTTGCCATGTGACAGGATGTACTCCGCGGACATGAGCAACTCTTGTAGAGTGGACATCAGCCCCCGTTTCAGCAGCACGGGTTTGCCGTTGGCGCCCAAGGTATGCAGCAAGCGATAATTCTGCATATTACGCGCGCCAACTTGCAAAATGTCGGCATATTGGCTGACCATAGGCACATCCTCTGGAGCGATGACCTCAGTAACGATAGCTAGTCCAAATTCTTCACGTACTTCGGCGAGAATCTCCAACCCTTCTTGCCCCAATCCCTGAAAACTATAAGGGGAAGTGCGGGGCTTAAAAGCCCCGGCACGCAGTATCTTGACTCCCATTTCCTTTATGGCGTGGGCCACTTCTCGCATTTGTGCACGGTCTTCGACCGCACATGGCCCAGCCATAACCGCCACGGCGCGGTCGCCTATTCTAACCCCATTGAGAGGGATGACGGTGCCATCCGGTTTGAAATCCTTGCTGGCGAGTTTGAAAGGGGGTAGTACATCCAGGATTTTTTCGACACCGTCCATAAGTTCGAACATTTCCCGGTTGAGCCGCCTTTCGTCGCCGATGACGCCGATAATCGTGCGCTCTACACCGCGGGACAAATGGGTGCTAAAGCCCAACTCAGCAACACGGTCTACAACCCGTTGTACTTCATCATCTGTGGCGCTCATTTTCATCACGATGATCATGCTACACCTCCTGTGGCATTTTGATTGCTCTTCCTGGCTGGCATGGTAGCCCTTTTTCTCCTTGAAAAGCTACCCGAGCCATCTTATTTACCTCCTATGTCGATCATCCCCTTTCAAGTCCGGGCGCAGCACTGCAGCGCCACGCAAGTAGACATGGCGGATTGCCGCTTGAGGTTTTTCCGTGTTCCAAAGGATAAGCACGCGCACACACTTGGGCAGGCTGCCTGGTACAGGGATTTCTAGAGCATCAAGCAGCGCTACATGCTGCCAACCTAGTTCACGCGCCGCTTGGGCCGGAAAGACAGCGGTCAGGTCTGGGGTGACCGTGAAAAAGACGCTGGCAATGTCCTCGACATCCATGGCATTGGCGGTCACCATTTGGGTCAGCAATTCGCGCGTTGCCGTCAAAATCTCGGCGGCGGAATTGTTTTCCACAGTCGTCGCACCACGAACACCACGACAAGCCATACATGCCCTCCATAAAAAATTGGGCGTGGAGTGTGTTGCTCCACGCCCAAAAACTTGATTAAAACCGGCCTACCCCTGGCACAACCTCCTAGGCGTCGAGCAACCGCTCCATGCCTCGGCATAAAAATAATAATAGTAGGCATAGCGAGAAGAAAGGTAGCCACAAGAGGAAGAACAGAGCATGGTGCTGCTCCTAGAGGTACTGCCGGAAAGCAAAACTAAATTCTGGAGAGATAATTGCCTGGACATTTTGACCTCTGTGAAGAATATAGCATAAATCGAAAAAACTGTCAAATATCCCACCGATGTTCACCACAGAGACCACCGAGAGCACAGAGGGCGGTCTCTTATACTTGGCGTGGACTGTGGTCCACGCCAAGCGCGAGTGGGCTCCATGCTGCTCCCAAGTATAAGATAGCCCCGTCTACTTGAGGAGTGAATCTGTTCAGTCCGTTCCCAAAATCTGCTAACAGTGATTGCTTCTTGGCTGCTTTTCATCCGCCTAAGGCTATGCAAGGCATCCCTTGCCCCAAAGTTGAACTACACCCGTCTCTATATAAACTCTGTGATCTCCGTGGTCTCTGTGGTATAATTCCATCAAGGGGGTGGCGCATGGTGAAATATGCGGTGTATCTGGAAATCGCGGGCGAGGGGCGCTCTATAGCTATGGGACACGTGCCCGATTTGCCTGGTTGTACTGTCCGCGCCACGACGCGTGCAGAGGTGCTGCAGCGCCTGCCCGATGCCATCCGTGCCTACCATGCTTGGCTGCGGCGGCATGGCGAGCCTGCCCCACTGCCGGATGAGCCGGTGGAGTGCTACGTCGCAAGTGAAAGCACCGGATTTGGCCCTTTCGACCCTGGCGATGCGGCTGCCCTTTTCCCCACTGATCTGCCTCCCGTCACGTTGGAAGAGATGGAATGCTATTTCCGGTTGATGGGCTATGCCCGTGCCGATCTGCTCGCCCTGGTGCGCGACCTGCCTGACGAGGTGCTGGATTGGCAACCAGACGCGCAATCCTTCCCCATCCGCCGCCTCCTGCGGCACATTGGCAATGCCGAGAAGTGGTATGTCTCACGCGTGGTGGCGCAGGAAACATTGCCGCCGCAATGGGAACACGATGAGGAGATGCCACTGCTGGAGTACCTGGACATGACGCGGCAGACCGCCCTCGCACGCCTGCGCCAGCTTACGGAGGAAGAGCGCGCGCAGGTCGTCCAGCCTGCATACTGGACAAAGCATCCCGAAGAGCCGTGGACGGTGCGCAAAGCATTGCGCCGCTTCCTGGAACATGAACGGGAGCACACCGCCCAGATCCGCGATATCCTGGCGCAATGGCGTGCTCATCTCCTGGCGCACCTCGCCAGCGAACGCGCCAAGCTGTGGCAGTTGCTGGTGGGCTTGGACGAGGAGGCGCTTACGCAACGTACCGTCTTTGCCGATTGGACGGTGAAGGACTTGCTGGCGCACATCGCCGGGTGGGATGAGTTCCATACCAAGCGGATTGTCCTGCTGCAAGCCGGGCAGGAAGCAGACATTCCCACTGTAGACCTAGAGGAATACAACGCTGCCATGCACGCCGAGCGCAGGGATTGGCTTTTGGACAGGGCAGTAGAGGCATGCCAACGGGCGCGGGCAGAGTTCCTGCAAGCCTTGGCGGGCCTGACTGAGGAGCAACTTCACCGCAAGCTCTGCCTCCCTTGGGGAGAAACTTCGGCGCGGCGATGGGCGCAGAACCGCGCGCGCCATGACGCTTGGCATGCTGGGGACATACAGCGCTGGCGGGAGCAGCTCGGCTTGCCGCCGCGCGTTGGCCCCAAGGTCGTCCTGCTGGCAGCACTAGAGGCTATGCATGACGAACTGCAGCACAAAGCAATGCTGGTGCCTGCAACAGAGCGCGAGACGCGCCCTGTCTGTGGGGAATGGACACTGAAAGATGTTGTAGGGCACATCGCGGATTGGGAACGGATCGCTGTCGAGGGATTGCGGCAGATGGCGGTGGGGAAGGCGCCCCAGGTGGAACGCATCCACG
>JBMFPM010000178.1:0-5079 GCA_049969135.1 Anaerolineae bacterium | reverse complement strand
ACTGCGCAAGTTGATCGCCCATCCCCTCTACGGCATTTACCATCTCACCAATACGGGTGTGTGTTCGCGTTATGAGTGGGCAAAAGCAATTCTGGAATTGGCTGGCAGACCAGACTACCCTCTTTTCCCCACCCAAGGTTATGTCAGGCCAGCCAAAGTACCGGCGCGCTGTGAATTGCGCAATTTCTGCGCTGCCACTCAGCTAGGCATCACCTTACGCCCTTGGCGAGAAGCACTGGCGGATTATTTCCATGGCTAAGACTTTCTCTGTCATCATACCCAGTTGGAACGGTGCCTCTCTCTTACCTGCGTGTCTTGACTCGCTCCGCGCACAAACCTTCCAGGATTTCGAAGTAATCATCGTGGACAATGCTTCCACTGATGATACAGTCGCTCTGGTTCGTCATGATTATCCGGAGGTAGAGCTCATCGCGCTGACAAGGAATCGTGGCTTCACCGGCGCAGTTAATGCAGGGATTGCCCAAGCCCAAGGCTCCCTTGTCGCCTTATTGAACCAGGATGTAGAAGCTGATCCCCATTGGCTGGAAGAAATCGCCCGCGTTGCCCATGCCCATCCCGAAGCAGGAGCCATTGCCTGCAAGATCATGCTTTATGACCACCGTGACCGTTTCCACTCTGCCGGCGATGGCTACCGCCGCGACGGCATACCGGTCAATCGCGGTGTGTGGCAAAAAGATGTCGGGCAGTACGATACCGAATGCCCTGTCTTTGCAGCGTGTGGCGGAGCTGCTGTGTATCGCCGCAGCGTCCTAGACCAAATTGGTTGGTTTGACGAAAGTTTCTTCATGTACTGCGAGGATGTGGACTTGGGCTGGCGACAGCAATTGGTGGGCTGGAGCACCATCTACGCACCACGTGCTGTTGCCTTCCATCGTTTGAGTGCCAGTGGCGGCGGTGTCACTGCCAGCTATTATACTGGGCGCAACACCATCTACGTCATCGCAAAGAACGTGCCCAGTCCCTTGCTGCTGAAATACTGGCCGGCCATGCTGCGCGCTCAATGGCGCATTTTCGTAGAGGCTCTGCGCGCCTGGCGTGGCGCTGCGGCACGGGCAAGGATACGTGGACAATGGGTCGGGCTGTTGACCTGGCCACGCATGTTGAACAAGCGACGCATGATACAGCGTTCACGCCGTGTCTCCATCGCTTATTTGGAGAGCCTGTTGGATGCGGTTGACTAAGCACCATTTCCCTGCTATGATGAGGTACTAGGATTCGCAAAAGTCTGTTATGCTAATGACTTGCAACCATACTATGGGAGAGTCTGAAATCAAAGAAACCACTCCAGAATATTATCTAAGCATCGTCATCCCAACCTGGAACGAAGAGAAACGCTTACCTCAAACCTTACAGAAAATCACCTCGCATCTGCAAACCAAGCGTTATTCGGCAGAGATCATTGTTGTGGATGACGGCAGCACCGATAACACGGTGCGCGTGGCACAGGAATTTGCTCAGAAATACCCCTCGGTACGCATTATCTGCAACGACCACCGAGGCAAAGCCTACACCGTCCGCACCGGCATGCTCGCCGCCCAGGGAGAATACATCCTCTTCACCGATGCTGACGGTGCCACTCCCATTGGAGAAGTGGACAAGCTCTTGCCCTTCCTTGAGCAAGGCTACGATGTAGCGATCGCTTCGCGTGAGGGTACAGAAGCCAGGCGCTACAACGAGCCCTGGTACCGTCATTTCATGGGGCGTGTGTTTAACTGGGTTGTGCGTATGCTTGCCCTTCCCGGCATCCGCGATACCCAGTGCGGTTTCAAAGCCTTCCGGCGTACTGCTGCTCACGACTTGTTTGGCCACATGCAACTCTATGGCGCCCAGGCTGGCGTAGTGAAGGGAGCTATGCTCACCGGATTTGATGTGGAAATCCTCTTTATGGCACGCAAATGGGGCTATCGCATTGCCGAAGTCCCTGTGCACTGGTATTATGGTGCGGAGAGCAAAGTTCATCCCTTGAAAGATTCTTGGCGCAACCTGCGTGATGTTCTGCGCGTGCGTTGGAACGATATTCAGGGCCGTTACGAACGTCATTAGCAATCTCGGTCCTGCCAGGAGAGAACAAGCCTATGGCAAGGTGCAACAAATCCATCCATCCTGTCTTATGCCTCATCCTCCTTTCTTACCTTGCCCTGGGCGCTCTCTACGCCTGGCAAACCCCAAAATGGCAGACCCCTGATGAACCCGCTCATTTCAATTATGTCCAGTATCTGGCAGAGGAGCACCGCTTGCCTGTGCTGCAACCTGGCGATTATCCCTACCAATACCTGGAAGAAATCAAAGCCAAGAAATTCCCGCCAGACATGTCCATTGCGACCATCCGTTACGAATTCCACCAACCCCCTCTCTATTACATACTGGCAGCAGTCCTGTACCGCTTGACTGCGGGGCTGCCATTTGACATGCAGTTTCTCGCGCTGAGGCTCCTATCCGTCATTCTGGGCATAGGCATACTGCTGACTACTTATTATCTAGTTCTGACCATCTTCCCTCACAACCAATTCCTGCCCTTGGCTGCAACAGCCTTTGTCGCTGTGGTACCCATGCATGTGGCAATGACCGCCGCTATTAACAACGATGCACTGGCCGAACTCCTTGCGCTGTTGGTCTTGTACCTCTCTATCCGCACTCTAGGAGAAGGTCCTACGCTCAGACGAGCCCTTCTCAGTGGATTGCTGCTCGGTTTGGTGCTGCTTACCAAAACCACCGTCTACCTGCTGGCCGGAAGCGCAATCGTTATGTCTATATTATGCTGCCAGGAGCCAGCGTCTGACTCGTATTCCTCAAAGCTTCCACCCAACGGGCGCTACCTACTCTTTGCAATCGCTATCGCCCTGTTTATTGCTGCCCCATGGTTTGCGCGCAATGCCGCGGTTTACGGCGGGCTGGATATTCTGGGCTGGCAACGGCACGATTCCATTGTGAGCGGTCAATTGCGCACGGCAGAGCTCCTTGCTAAAATCGGGCCTGTGGCTTTTGCTCAGCGCTTTATCCGCACCACTTTTAACAGCTTCTGGGCGCAATTTGGCTGGATGGGAGTGCCTGTTGATGACCGTATCTACATGGCTTTGGCTCTGTTCACTGCTCTGTTAGGGATTGGCTTTTGCCTGTTCTTCATTAGGGCGAGCCATGGCCAGACGGGATTGACACCTATCCAAAGCCGGGCTCTTCTGTTGATGGCTGCCGTTGCCTTCCTCAGTGTGCTTACCTATCTGGCCTACAACCTCAAGTTCGTGCAGCATCAAGGGCGCTATCTGTTCACAGCTTTGAGCGCTTTGGCTCTAGGCGCTGCCTTGAGCCTCCAAGAACTGCTGCGCCCATCCACCGCACGCGGGCTGGCCATAGTCCTTCTGTTGCTCAGCCTCCTCCTGTGCGCACAAGGGTTGCTCAGCGGAGACATGCACAAATGGCCACTGGTCATGCTCCTTTCTGCCAGTGCCTTTTTCACCGCTGCTGGGTGGTTGCCTTTTACCTGGCAATGGCTTCCACCTGCTTTGCTCTACTTGGCATTCCTATTTTTGGACTTGTTGTGCCTTTTCCGCTATATTATCCCTGCACTGCGCATAACTTGAATTCCATCTATCCTAACTAGAAAGGGAGTGATGCATGGAAAGCAGCATTTGTATCTTCAGCGGCAGCGCACACCGCGAGCTAGCGGAGGAAATCTGTTCCCTGCGCGGCATACCCCTCAGCCCTTCGGTCACGCGTCATTTTCATAATGATAATCTGTACGTCCAGCTCCAGGAGCCAGTACGTGAACGCGATGTCTTTATCATCCAGCCCTTCTATCCGCCTCCTGTAAGCGACCGTATTTTGGAACTTCTCATGATGCTCGATGCGGCGCGCTCTGCTTCGGCAAAACGCGTTACTGCAGTCATCCCTTATTACTCGTACAGCCGCTCTGACAAAAAGGATGAACCACGTATTTCCATCGCTGGCCGCCTGATTGCAGACCTGCTCGTGACCGCTGGGGCGCAACGCATCCTGACCATGACCCTCCACTCTCCGCAAGTGCATGGCTTTTTCAGTGTCCCGACCGACCATCTCAGCTCCATGCCCGTATTTGCCAGCTATTTCCGTGATAAAGACCTGAGTGACACGGTGATCGTTACTCCAGACATTGGACATGCCAAACGAGCCACCGAGTTGGCGCGGGAATTGCACTTGCCGGTAGCCGCCGTCAGCAAGAAGCGCATTGATGACATCACGGTAGTGGCGGAGGGTCTGATTGGCGAGGTGCGTGGCAAGAAAGCCATTCTCATTGACGATGAAATTGCCGTTGGCACATCCATGATCGAAGCTATTGCCTTATTGCGCAGACATGGCGTGCAAGAGGCTACCTTGGTTTGCACACACGGCATCTTTTGCGGCCCTGCTATCGAAAACCTGAAGGCTGTCCCGGAAATCAAATCCATCGTAACCACGAACACTGTGCCCATCCCGCCGGAGAAGCGCATCCCCTGCATGGAAGTCTTGTCCGTAGCCCCGCTCTTTGCTGAAGCTATCCGGCGCATCCACGAGGGAGAAACCATGCAGCCCCTCTTCGATTACTAACGCCATGAAATGGGCTACGATTGCGGCTACCAAGCGCATACTGACGCACGAACAGGGAACAGTCATCAAAGATTGGGGTGGCAAGCTGCCCATTGCGCTGCTTTACCCCAACACGTACTACGTGGGCATGTCCAGCCTGGCCGTGCAAACCCTATACCATTTGCTGAATGCACGGCCCGACATCGTCTGCGAGCGCGTCTTCTGTGGCTACCGTCGCTTGCAGTGCTCGCCTGCTCCACTTTCCCTGGAGACGCAACGCCCGCTGGCAGAATTTGGCGTCTTGGCCGTTACCTTCTCCTTTGAACTGGATTATCTCAACTTTGTCGCTGTACTGCACAGTGCGGGCATCCCTCCGTTAGCTGCCGAGCGTGATGAGAGCTTCCCCTTTCTGCTCGCTGGTGGCCCGGCTGTGTCTGCCAACCCAGAGCCTTTGGCAGAGTTGTGTGATGCATTCGTGATCGGCGAAGTAGAAGAGATCCTACCCCACCTCCTCGATAC
>JBMFPM010000177.1:0-5127 GCA_049969135.1 Anaerolineae bacterium | reverse complement strand
GGATACGCGGTTATTCCCCGATCCTAGGCGGATCGTCAGTGAGCTTGGCATCGAGCGAAGGGTAATTTTCACAGATTGGATCGCAGAGGAGGATAAACCTGCTCTGTACAGCGGCGCTTTGTTGTTCGTCTTCTTATCCATTTATGAGGGTTTCGGCCTGATGCCGCTGGAAGCGATGTCTTGCGGAACTCCTGTGCTCGTTTCCCGAGCTGCCTCGTTGCCTGAGATCGTCGGGCAAGGAGGGTGGCTGGTGGATCCAACCGATCTAGAGGAGGTCACGGACGCTATGCTCACCCTATTACGCGATCCAGTGTTGCGCCAACAGCTAGCCCAAAATGCGCTCATGCGAGCAAGTCAATTCGATTGGGGAAAGACTGCCGAGCAAACTCTGGCAGTGTACGAATTAGCTGCATGCTGAGCAGCCATCTCTGGAAAAATTGCAGACTCGTGAATTTGACTAATCACTCAAGCTTTAGTATAATATAATGGCGACGCGGGGTGGAGCAGCGGTAGCTCGTTGGGCTCATAACCCAAAGGCCACAGGTTCGAATCCTGTCCCCGCTACTTTTTTCGCATGATGGCGGCGTAGCTCAGTTGGCAGAGCAGGGGACTCATAAGCCCTGGGTCACTAGTTCAAGTCTAGTCGCCGCCATATTTGTTTCCCAGTAGCAAAAGTGCCTTCTCTAACGAGAAGGCACTTTTGCTTTTCAGGTCAAAAAGCTGACTAAACCAAGCCCTTGGGCAGCGTAACTTTGGCGGTAACCAACCGATTGACTACCTGACTGATGCCGCCGTTGCCGGTAATACTAAGCAGGCGATATGCTTCATTAAAGTGTACATGGTAAGTGTGGCAAATGAATTCGACCATATCTGCGGCAGCAATGCGCAGTGCCTCTTCCAAAGTGGGAGCGCTGGCGATTGTAATCCATGATCCTTCGGTTTCCACTCGTGGTCGCAACAGATTCTCGGGGCATACATGAACACGGAGTTTTACCTTACCGGGGATTTCCACCCCTTGGCCACAGAGTTCTCCATCACCTTGTGCAGCATGGAGATCACCGAGCGCTAAAAGACCACCGGGAACAAATACCGGCAAATAAACAGAGGCTCCTTCTCGTATCTCGCGGGTATCTAGATTCCCCCCATGGTCACCAGGGATCGCAGTGGGCACAGGTTGCCGCGGTGTGGTACCAATTGTGCCAATCAGCGGCTTTAATGGCACAGAAAACATCCCCAATCGCAGAATTCTGTTTGGGACATCCACCGGAATCACATAGGTCGTTTCCTCTGTTATTTGCGAGCCGAGGATACCCAGCCCAGGTTTCAAAGGCATAAAGCCTTGCTCAGCAGGTTCAATGGCAAGTACCTCGATGCGTAACGAACTTCCGGGCACAGCCCCATCAACCGCAATGGGGCCAGTGCAAGGCATCAAGCGAGAGATATCCAAAGATGAGCGACGGTCATTAGCGCTCCGAATTTGGCCATCATAACAATCGCGGCATTCAACCCAAAATTCTTCCCCATCTTGTACCACTGCAACAGGATCACAAACTTCAAAAACACGGATAACACGGTCGGCTGGAATGATCTTCACTACTTATCCCTCGCACGCAAAGCTGTGAACAGCCCTTTTCCTTTGGATATCCAGTGTGTATACCTCGCTGAATCTGTAAGGCCGCGTGCTAATGCTAACAATCCACCCGGTGTAAAGCGGAGCATGAGCAGAACCACGAGACCAAAAATAGACATGTAGTAGCGACCATAAACCCGCAGATACTCTGCCAGAAACTCCACGCATATAGCGCCTATTACAGGGCCAACAAAAGTTCCCAAACCACCCATAATAGCCATTGCCAATACAAAGGACATAGCGGTCTGAGTAGCCCAGTCAGGGGTGACGATACCAAGATAATGGGCCAAAAAAGCTCCAGCCAGGCTGGCCATGCTTGAAGTAAGGGAAAATGCAAATAGCTTGTACCGTGCCAGTGGTACACCTGCTACACTCGCCGCTGTTTGATCCTCGCGAATCGCCTGGAGTGTAAACCCGATCGGCGAATGAATAATGCGATACAGCACAAAGAGGATCAAAATTGCCAGTGCAAGCACAGTATAGTAATAAGGAATTTTGGAAACGCCTGGATAAAGGCGCACGCTCAGCAGACCTAGAGACCCTCGTGTAACCTTGTACTCTAGGTTCAGAACAGTGCGAAATGCTTCAGCAAAAGCAAGCGTGGCTAGAGAATGGTATACCCCTCTCATCCTTAAACAAAGCACTCCCAGCGCATAACCGACAATTGCTCCAACGCACATACCAATCAGCATGCCGAGTGCTGGGTGGACACCGAACCGAGTTGCTACTAAGGTAGAAGCATAGCCGCCCATTGTGGAGAAGCTCACATGAGCGAATGACATCTGTCCTGCATAGCCCACTAGCAAATTCCAACTCGACACGACGATAACATAGTAGAGGCTCAAGATAGCCACATGAGTCCAATAAACTCCTGCCCAAAAGGGCAAAGAGAGCACCAAGATTGATACCAGCAATCCGAGAACAAGCTTTGTTTTGGGCTTCAAAATTCTTGACCTCCGAACAGGCCTGTGGGTTTGATCAGCAACACGAGCACGATGACCAGAAAACCATATACATCACGGTATCCTGGAGAAAGGAACAGCACTCCCAAGCTCTCCAGCACTCCCAACAAAAGTGCGCCGATAATAGCGCCTTTGACAGAGCCCATCCCACCCAACACCAAAATCGCATTAGCCTTGGAGGCAGCCAAGGAACCGGAGGCTGGGTAAACCAGAAAAGTGGGAGCCAATAGCGCGCCCGCTGCAGCAGCCATGGCTGTACCAATACCAAAAGCCACGGGATTCATGCGGTGGACATCAATCCCACAGATAGCGGCGGCATCACGATCCTGGGCTATCGCTCGCAATGCAATACCCAAGCGCGTTTTGCTCAACAACAGCAAAAGCAAAGCCATTAAGAGGATAGCAACTAGGGAAGCAATCACGCGCGTGGCGCCAACGGATACAATGCCAAAATTCACCGATCCTTGAGCCAACGGCGCAGAAGCTTTTTGATAGGGGCCAAATATCGGAATCACGACATTCATCAAGAAGACTGAGAGCGAAAAAGTCATGAGCAGGGCATAGTCGCTAGGCCGCTCCAACTTACCCGAGTAGAAGGGAGTAAGAAGAGTGCGTTCCACAAACAAGCCGATAAAGAACACGGCGATAATCGCGCCAAGGATGCCGGCTACTGGCCCAAGCCCCAGTTTGATCGAGCAGATATAGGCAGCATATCCACCCAGCATATAGAACTCGCCATGGGCAAAATTGACAATCTTCATAACCCCTAGAATAAGCGTAAGCCCGAGCGCCATTAACCCATAAATATTGCCAATGATCAGGCCGTTGATTACGTATGAAAGGAACAACTCTAAGCTTTTCGGCATGAACACTCCCTTCTGCTAGTTTTTGTCGCCCCTGCCGTTGTGGCAGGGGCGACAAATTTACTACATAACACCATGCCTATTTAGGCGGCTTCTGCAAGTCAGCCGTCTTGAGGCTAGTAGGGAAGACAATCTCGCACTTGTCAGGCGTCTGGCCAACTTCTGTGTACTGGAGGAACAGCAGCGGCACATCAGCCTGATGGTAATAAACGCCTGGCTCTGTTGGGAACGACATAATCCCCCGTGTACCTTTAACCTTCACCTTCTCCAGAGCTTCAATCAACTTATCGGTGTCGGTCGAGCCTGCTAACTTGATCGCTTCCTCCAACACGAGGATCGCGTCATAAGCCTGGAGACCGGAATAGGTAGGTGGGCGTCCATAGGTTTTCGTGTACTTGTCAATGAAGGGCTGGGTGAGGTCAGTATACTGTGCTTTCGGATGGATAGCCGTTTCCCAAACGACGTACTGAGCAGCAGCGCCAGCGGTTTCCCAGAGCTCAGGATAACCCATATCCGCAACGCCAGAGAACAGCGCGCAGTTTGCGGTCGGTGCTAAACCCAGTTCCTTTGCTTGCTTAATAATGAGATAGGCGCCAACGCCAGTTACGTTCACAACCAGGATGTCCGGATTGAATTCCTGAGCTTGCAACAGGAAAGGCACAAAGTCTTTCGTCGTCCTGTCCACCACCAAGCTCTTGTACGTTATGCCAAGATTCTCCAAAGCTTTTCCTAGTAGCTGGATTCCTTCTACGCCGAAATCAGTATCCTCGGCAAGGAGGAAGGGGCGCTTGAAGCCACTAGCTTGAATGAACTCGGCTATCTTGGCATTGAACAAAGTGTTACTGGCTGGGATGGCAAAGACTTCTCGATAGCCCCTTGTCCTGATCTTGTCCGACCAAGCTTCCACATCGATCAGGATCACGTGGTTACGGTGGGCCACTTCCATCTCGGCCAGCAGGGCAGAACTATGTCCTTCGCCAACCACAGCAATAACCTTATCCTTGTTGATAAGTTTCTCCATTGCTGCAGTGCCTTTTTCGGGCGTTCCCGCCGAGTCCTCAAAGACCAACTCTAGCGGCCTTCCGAGCAAACCCCCAGCCGCATTGATCTCATCAATGCGCAATTTGAAGGCATTCATCATTTCCGTGCCCAGTGCTGGTGTGCCAGGAGGTGACAGTGGGCCAATGCCACCGATTTTGATTGGCTCTTTCGGCGCTTCTGCGGGTTTAGGTGTGGGAGTAGGAGCTGCAGGTCCACAGCCTACTACTAGGGCTACCAACAGTAATGTAGAAAGCCATCGTACGATTTTCATTAGCATCCTCCTTCATTTGATGATTGAACCACCACGAACTTGCTATCCTTACGAAGCGATGGAAGTAACCACACTGTCTGTCCTAGTTTTGTCCTCCTTCCTTTGGCGAGATTAATTTCCCAGTTAACCCTGGGCCTGCCCTCGAAGCCAGCAGGATCGGCGTTGCCCAGCGTTGAAACGCCTCCGGCTACATGCCAAGATAAGCTGCACGAACCTGCTCATGTTGCAAAAGTTCAGCAGCAGTACCCGTGAGCACAACACGGCCTGTTTCCAACACGGCAGCCCGTGTTGCGATCTCTAGTGCCCTCTGTGCATTCTGCTCCACAAGGAGTATCGTAGTGCCAGCATTATTGAGCTCCA
>JBMFPM010000176.1:0-5144 GCA_049969135.1 Anaerolineae bacterium | reverse complement strand
GGCGTGTCCATATCCTAGTAGTCGAGAAAGGTTTTGAAGCTGATGGTTATCTATGCGATGGTTGTCAATATATTAGCGCAGAACCTATCGCCAAGTGTCCCTTCTGCGGCGGCAAGCTGCACAAAATCCACGGGGCAGTGAACCGCGTAGTGCAACGGGTCATAGAGGCTGGGGGCAAAGTGGAGACCGTAAGCGATAATGAAGCCCTGGCCAAAGCGGGACACATTGGGGCGATCCTGCGGTACTAATACGATGAGCGACGAGTGATGAGTGACGAGTGATAAGTGATGAGTGAGCAACATCGCAGTTGCTATGGAGGTGTAGTATGAATCTGAATCGGTATACGGAGAAAGCGCAAGAAGCCCTGGTCCAAGCCCAGGAACTTGCGATGGAATATAATCATAGTCAAATAGATCCGGAGCACTTGCTCCTGGCTTTGCTACAGCAGACAGATGGCGTGGTGCCACAGATTGTTGCCAAGTTGGGATTGACACCAGCACTGCTACAGCGCCCACTGGAAGAGGAATTGCAGCGGCGCCCAAAGGTCTATGGCGCGGCAGCACGCGTTGGCATTGGGCCAACGCTGCAGAACGTGCTCAACCGTGCCGAAGCACAGGCACAGACCATGCGCGATGAATACGTGTCCACCGAGCATTTGCTCATGGGCATGGTGCTGGTGCCGAGTGGGCGTGCAGGTGAAATCTTGCAGCAGTACGGCATCACATTAAACCGCATCTATGAAGCGCTCACCAGCATCCGCGGCACCCAGCGCGTGACGGATCAGCACCCTGAAGGGAAATACCAGGCGCTGGAGAAGTACGGACGTGACCTGACGGAACTGGCGCGGCGTGGCAAACTCGACCCGGTGATTGGCCGGGATGAGGAAATCCGCCGCGTTATCCAAGTGCTCTCTCGACGCACTAAAAACAACCCCGTGCTCGTGGGCGAAGCAGGTGTGGGCAAGACGGCGATTGTCGAGGGGCTTGCCTTGCGCATTGTGCGCGGCGACGTGCCCGAAGGATTGAAGAACAAACGCATCGTTGCCCTGGATTTGGGTGCTATGGTGGCTGGAGCCAAGTACCGCGGCGAATTCGAGGAGCGCCTGAAAGCAGTACTCAAAGAAGTCACAGAGTCCCAAGGGGAGATCATCCTCTTCATTGACGAACTGCACACGGTCGTTGGTGCTGGGGCGGCAGAAGGAGCAATGGATGCTAGCAACATGCTCAAGCCGATGCTGGCTCGCGGAGAGTTGCACTGCATTGGGGCAACAACGCTCGACGAATACCGCCAACATATTGAGAAAGATGCCGCCTTGGAGCGTCGCTTCCAGCCCATCTACGTGAGCGAGCCTACGGTAGAGGAGACGATCAGCATCCTGCGTGGCTTGAAGGAGCGTTACGAGGTACACCATGGTGTACGCATTCAAGATGCTGCCCTGGTAGCTGCGGCAGTACTTTCGCACCGCTACATCACAGATCGTTTCCTGCCTGACAAGGCGATTGACTTGATTGATGAGGCAGCCGCACGGTTGCGCATGGAAATTGACAGCCTCCCGGCTGAACTCGATGAAGTCGAACGGCGCATCATGCAACTGCAAATTGAGCAGCAGGCGCTTAAGAAAGAAAACGATGAAGCATCCCAGGAACGCCTGAAGAAGATCGAGCAGGAATTGGCAGAGCTCCGAGAAAAGAGCACTACCATGAAAGCCCAATGGCAGCAGGAGAAAGAAGTTATTCAAACCATTCAACAGATCAAGACACGGATCGAGGAAACTAAACAGGCTATTGAACAAGCTGAACGCCGTGCTGACCTGGAACAGGCGGCAAAGCTGCGCTATGGAGACCTGCCTAGCCTGGAGCGGGAGCTCCGCGCCCAGGAGCAGCGCCTGCGTGAAATCCAGCGCGGACAGCCCATGCTCAAGCAAGAAGTAGATGAGGAGGATGTCGCGGAGGTTGTCTCCAAATGGACGGGCATCCCTGTCTCAAAGCTGCTGGAAGGCGAAAAAGCCAAGTTATTGCGTATGGAACAGAACTTGCGCATGCGCGTAGTGGGCCAGGATGAAGCCATTTCTGCTGTGGCGAATGCAGTGCGGCGGGCGAGAGCCGGCCTGCAAGACCCGAACCGGCCCATTGGCAGCTTCCTGTTCCTTGGGCCCACCGGAGTGGGCAAAACAGAACTGGCCCGCGCCTTGGCCGAATTCCTCTTCGACGATGAGGACGCCATGATCCGCCTGGACATGAGCGAATACCAAGAGCGCCACACGGTCGCGCGCTTGATTGGCGCACCACCTGGTTACGTAGGCTATGAAGAGGGTGGTCAGTTGACCGAAGCAGTGCGCCGGCGACCGTATTCCGTGGTCCTGTTTGACGAGATTGAAAAGGCGCACCCTGAAGTATTCAATGCGCTCTTGCAGGTGCTGGATGATGGACGACTTACTGATGGCCATGGTCGCACGGTAAACTTTAAGAACACGGTCATCATCATGACCTCCAACGTCGGCAGCCATTGGATCAAGGAGCTAGGGGGTCGTGATGAAGCCGAGATGCGCCGTCGGGTATTGGAAGCCTTGAGCCAGCAATTCCGGCCAGAATTCCTGAACCGTATTGACGAGATCATCATCTTCCATTCCTTAGGGATGGAGCAGTTAATACAAATTGTGGACATCCAACTCCAACGCCTAGGAGCTCTGCTGAATGACCGCAAGGTCAAACTGGAGCTAACACCAGCCGCAAAACAGCGCCTGGCTGAAGAGGGCTACGACCCCGTCTATGGGGCAAGGCCCCTCAAACGGGTCATCCAGCGGCGAATACAGGATCCCCTCGCTTTGAAGTTGCTGCAAGGCGAGTTCAAAGAAGGAGATGAGATCATTGTGGATGTCCAGAACGGTGAATTTGTCTTTAGAGCAAATAGGAAGTAAAGTAATAGTGCAGAGAGCGGGATAAGAGCGAGGAGTGAGAAGTGCAAAACGGAACACGCAATACGCAACACGTATCAACTCCGCTCCAGCTTGCTCTCTGCAGATAAGAGGTGAACGAACATGATGATGTCTTTTGATCGTTTTACAGAAAGAGCGCAGGATGCGGCAGCCCGCGCTTATGAGATTATGCAACGCTACCGGCATGGCCAGTTGGATACAGAACATATCCTGCTGGCACTGCTGGAACAACCAGAGGGAGTGATCCCCGAGATTTTGGAGCGGCTCCATGTAGATGTCGAAGCAGTGAAAAGCCGTTTGGACGACGTGCTGCGAGCCAGTCCCAGGCTGATGCAATCTTTCGCCGGCAGTGCTCGTCCCATGCAGGTGTACATCACACCGCGCGTCAAGCGCGTTCTGGACCTGGCGAACGAAGAAGCCCAGCGGATGAAGGATGAATATGTTTCGACGGAGCACATCTTTCTGGCTATTGTCAACGAACGCGACGGTCCAGCCGCGCGGATACTCAATGACTATGGCGTAACCAGAGCCAAAGTGCTGAGTATCCTGCCCGATATCCGTGGTGGACAGCGGGTGACCAGTCCGGAGGCTGAGAGCCGTTACCGCACGTTGGAGAAATACAGCCGTGATCTGACTGCTCTGGCTAGGGAAGGGAAACTAGACCCAGTCATTGGACGCGACAGCGAGATCATGCGCGTTATCCAAATCCTATGCCGGCGCACCAAGAACAACCCGGTGCTGATTGGGGAGGCTGGTGTAGGCAAGACGGCAATCGTAGAGGGGCTGGCACAAAAGATCGTAACGGGTGATGTGCCCGAACTGTTGATGAACAAGCGCCTGATCGCCCTCGACCTGGGCGCTATGGTGGCTGGAACTCGCTTCCGGGGCGAGTTTGAGGAGCGCATCAAGGCCGCCTTGGACGAGATCAAGCGCGCCGAGGGCGAGATCATCCTTTTCATTGACGAACTGCATAATGTGGTCGGCGCCGGCGCCGCTCAGGGCGCCATTGATGCTTCCAGCATGCTCAAGCCGGCATTGGCGCGCGGCGAACTGCGCTGCATTGGCGCTACCACGCTTGATGAATACCACCAGCATATCGAGAAGGATTCCGCCCTGGAGCGTCGTTTTGCTCCCATCTTTGTTGAAGAGCCTACCGTGGAAGAAACCATCGAGATGCTCAAAGGCTTGCGCCCGCGCTATGAGGAGCACCACCAGGTCGCCATCAGCGATGAAGCCATCGAAGCGGCTGCGCGCTTGTCCGACCGCTATGTCAAAGACCGCTTCCTGCCAGATAAAGCCATTGACCTGATTGACGAAGCGGCATCTAAGTTGCGCATCGCCATCTTCAGCTTGCCTGAAGATTTGAAGAAGATGAAATTGGAGATCGGCCAGTTGATGACTGAGGAAGAGACGGCCTGGCAAAACCGTAACTACGAACAGGCTGCGATCGTCAAGAGCAAGCGCTTGAAGCTAGAAGAAGAGTTCAAAGCGAAGAAGGAAGCTTGGAAAGCGGAGCGCGGGCTGGACGAAGTCGTCCGCGAGGCTGACATTGCTGCCATCGTCTCCGATTGGACCGGCATTCCCGTAAGCCGCATGCTGGAAACCGAAGCTGAGAAGCTGCTGCACATGGAAGAACGCTTGCATAAGCGCATCGTCAGCCAGGATGAGGCAGTCTCAGCCATCTCCGATGCGATCCGCCGTGCGCGCTCTGGGCTGAAAGACCCGCGCCGTCCCATCGGTAGCTTCATCTTCCTTGGCCCAACGGGCGTGGGCAAGACCGAGCTAGCCAAGGCTCTCGCCGAGTTCCTCTTCGACGACGAGGACGCTCTGCTCCGCATCGACATGAGCGAGTATCAGGAGCGCCACACGGTCTCCCGCCTGATTGGCGCACCACCCGGGTACGTTGGGTATGAAGAAGGCGGGCAGTTGACCGAGGCAGTGCGGCGGCGCCCCTACCAGGTAATCCTCTTCGATGAAATCGAGAAGGCGCATCCCGATGTATGGAATGCCCTGCTCCAGATCCTAGAGGATGGCCGGCTAACCGATGGCCAGGGCAATGTGGTGGACTTTCGCAACACGGTGATCATCATGACCTCGAACCTCGGCACGCAGTATATGCCCAAAGGCGGGGGCACCTTGGGCTTCCGCACGCCAAGCGAACCCGCCGAAACGGAAAAGATGCGCTCCAACATCGAAGAGGCGCTGAAAA
>JBMFPM010000175.1:2181-5170 GCA_049969135.1 Anaerolineae bacterium | reverse complement strand
CAAGCTGGCGCAAGCGCTTCGCCAGTTCTTGAGCCATCGCCATCTCTTCACCGGATGGGCTATCAATGCGTACCAGGTTCAGAAATGTGTCTAATAGTCTCTTCTCTTGAATCATCAATGCCTCCATGTTTTACATCATTGTTATCGTTCACAGCCAAGCGGTAGCAACTCCAAACGCTGCGATTTTGCCTCCTGGCTGACTGACGCTATAATAATCACTGCAATCTATGGAGAGGTCGCATAGTCCGGTCTAGTGCGCGCGACTCGAAATCGCGTGGGCGCAAGCCCCGTGGGTTCAAATCCCACCCTCTCCGCTGGAATGGTGAAGCGCCTTCTCATAGAGAAGGCGCTTTCTTATAGGAAGGATAGAACCTCACTCAGCCTGTCCGCTATTACCACACGTACTCCGAGTTCTCTCTCAATATCCTGCCGCTGGTAATCGTCTAGGGTAACCCCCCCACTCGCATCAAACATGCTCGCAGGCAAAACAACCAAGTCCCCGATAACCCTACCGCGCAAAGCCTGTATCACATCCGCTGCCACCAACAAACCGGAAACCGTAACGGTCAGGCCAAAGAACTGATTGGGTATGCTAACCACTGCGACATGTGCACCTGTAAGGCTGTTCAATTCCATGGCAATAGCACGCAACACAGGAGCAATCAGCGTACCACAAACAAAGATCGCTCTGCCAAGAGTCCATCGGATCTGTCCCTGCCGCTTGACCCGCCTCCAATCGTCAAGCAATTGCCGCGTAAGCCCTATGCCATTCGCCAATTGCGGGAACCCATCATAGGCTTTCGCAGAGGGGAGGCGCAAGCCAGCCATAAGATAAAACTCATCCGAAGGGTACACCAGTGCCGTACCCCACTGCTGCCGATAGCATCGCTGCAATATCTTGAGTTGTACGACAATGTGCTTCGCCTCCTGCGGGGTTACAGGACGCAAGCCACAACTATGATACCGAGTAATGCCTACCGGAACCACACCAATAGAGCAGACCGTGGGATAGAGACCAGCTAGGTCCTGCACTGTGCGGTCGAGCACAGTGCCATCGTTGAGTCCAGGGACCACGACGATCTGGGTGTGGACTTCAATGCCCATATCACCTAGCCTTCGGATCTGCTCCAGAACATCTGGTACAGCCGGCACACCCAGAAGGCGTGCCCTAAGTTGAGGATCTGTAGCGTGCACCGAAATGTATAATGGGCTCAACTTTTGCTCAGCAATACGAGTCCAATCGCGCTCTTCGAGGTTCGTCAGGGTGATAAAATTGCCAAAGAGAAAGGAATAGCGGTAATCATCATCCTTGATGTATAAGCTTTTGCGCAAGCCTGGGGGCATCTGACTGATAAAACAGAAATCGCATTGATTCCGGCAACGGCGAATGCCGTCGAAAGTGGGAGCAGTGAACTCAATCCCAAGATCCTCGCCATATCCGCGCTCGATCACGATGGTTAAGTGCTCACCGTTGCGCCCCACAACAAGTTCCAAGTTTTCCTCAGCGCTGTAGAAACGGTAATCAATCACATCATGAAGAATGTGGCCGTTGATAGAGAAAAGCACATCTCCCGGACGCAAGCCCGCCACTTCCGCCAAGCTGCCCGGCAGAACACGCGCGATTTGGCCACCGCCAGAATATTTCATGAGGCTTGCCCTTGCTCACCACGATCCGGAACGATAAATTCTTGCGTAGCCTTTTCCAGATCGCTATACACACCGCGGTATGAAGGTGGTAATAGCGCTGCAAGGCGATACATGGCTTCCTGGGTCATACGATGCAGCAACACATGACGCTGCGCACCTTCTATAGGGCGGAAACGGAATGGCTCACCAAATACTACCCGTAGAGGAGTGCGGCGCAGGCGCCTCAAATAATATCCCATCCGTTCTTGCCCGCTAAGCGCCACCGGCACAATAGGTGCATTGGTGCGCAAGGCAAGCCATGCCATACCGTCACGGCCCTCTTGTAATGTATGAGTACGGCTTCGCGTTCCTTCTGGAGCCATCAGCAGACCATGTCCTTCCTTCAGAACCTGAAGTGATGTGCGGATTGCACTCATATCCAACTCACCACGCCGCACCGGGAAAGTGCCATACAAGCGCATGATCAGCGCAAAAAGTGGATTGCGATAGTTTTCTATCTTGGACATAATGATAATAAGGCGCGGAGCTAGCGCACTGACCAAAACTGGATCAAGGAAGTAGATATGGTTCATCATCGCGATGAAAGGCCCCTGCTTGGGCACATTGTCAAGACCACTAATCTCGATCTTGAATACCAAGTGAAAGAGAATACGCAGGACAAAATCAGCAATACGGCGAAACACCTCGTCCTCCTATTACGAATCCCTCTCTTGAACCAGTTTTCGCACCAATTCCAACACCTGAGCAACATTCAAGTTGGTCGTATCAATAACTACCGCATCAGCAGCAGGACGCAGAGGCGCTACACTGCGTTGGCTGTCAATCTTGTCGCGTCTGCGCATGGCACGTAAGATCGCCTTGTACGAGGATTTCTGGCCACGCTGCAGGTTCTCTAAATGGCGTCGCCTAGCGCGTTCCTCCACAGTAGCGTCTAGATAGATTTTCAGCGGCGCTTCAGGCAACACCACAGTGCCTATATCACGCCCTACCATGACTATTTTTCCCTTTAGCCCAATGCGGCGCTGCTGGATCGTGAGCGCTGCACGTACACCAGGATATGCAGACACTGGCGACACATTCTGGTCTACTTCTGCGCGGCGCAGGTCCCATGTTATGTCCTGTCCATCCACAGAAACTGTGTATTGCCTCCCATCCGCTACCGTTGGCTGGGTGACTTCAATGTGGAGCTGCTCCGCCAGTTCGGTGACCCTCTTCTCATCCGCAGTATCAATACCCCGCTGCAGAGCTGCCCAGGTTACGGCACGGTACATTACGCCTGTATCAAAATACAAATACCCCAGTTCCTTGGCCAGCAGCTCCCCAATCGTGCTTTTGCCCGCGG
>JBMFPM010000175.1:0-2171 GCA_049969135.1 Anaerolineae bacterium | reverse complement strand
CAATCATGTCAGGATACGGCAATCAGAACTCCTCTTAGGTCTATTTTGATAACACCGTTCAAATCCAAACAGTGCGCATGTTTCTAATCGTTAAGCTTTGCATCCCGTCCTGGTCCTAGGATTTCCTGTTAAGAGAGGAAAAGAACACCCTCACTTTGGCACCTTGGGCAATCCGGCTGTTTGCTTGAGCAAAGTACATTCCTCTTCTGTCAGTGGCCGGTATTGACCTGAGGGCAAGTTACCTAAGCGCAAAGGCCCTATCCGCACGCGTATCAGCCTCCGCACAGGGTAACCCACTGCTCGGCACATGCGGCGCAACTGTCGCTTGCGTCCCTCATGAATGACAAAGCGTAACCAAGTACCACCAGAATCCCGACCCAACACGGTTACATCCGCCGGCCAGGTGAAGCCATCATCCAGTGCAATGCCTTCGCGCAGGCGCTGCAGAATCTGCGGTTCGGGATGCCCTTCTACCAATACGTAATACTCCTTTTCATGCTCATGACTTGGGTGGGTTAGCCGGTGTGTCAAATCTCCGTCATCGGTCAGGAGCACCAGGCCCTCGCTATCCATGTCCAATCGCCCTACAGGGTAAAGGCGTTTGTCCTGTGGGATCAAGTCCATGATCGTGGGGCGCCCTTGTGGGTCGTACGCTGTACAAACGTAACCCGCGGGCTTATTGAGCATCAGGTAAACGTGCTTATGGGGTAAAATGATAGATTTGCCATCCACTTCGATGCGATCGCGCTCAGGGTCTACTTTGCTCCCCAGCGTGGAGACAACCTCTCCATTCACCCTCACTCTTCCCGCAACAATCAACTCCTCGCATTTACGACGCGAAGCCACTCCTGCTCTTGCCAGAACTTTGTGCAGACGTTCCATCTGTAAATCTTGCCAATTTCATGTGATGATCCACAGGCACGCGCCTAGATAGAGAAAGATCGCGCCCATTGCGGCTTATTTTACAATGGCTGCCAGAGATGGTCAATATCGTTGCCTCTAGCAATTCTTCGCACGCTAGGGGCTTGACGCTCTGGCCTTTCCATTCGAGTGCAAGCGCAAAGGAATATTCCCGGCATGTGCTGTATCTATCCTTACTCTATTGTAACTAAATCGTAACCAACAGAGAGCATCTGCGTCATGTTTCATGAGACAAGCACCATGATAAGGCAAGCGCTTGTCACAAACTACTTTCAGGCAACTAGGAGGTAATTCATGAAGCGCATACGCTGGCCATCGCTATGCCTTGCTCAAACGCATAGCAAGCTCGTGCTATTCTTGATCTGCACCCTATTCATCCTGCTTGTAGGCGCAACGGTGGCTCTAGTCCACCAGGCAGAGGCGGCTGGTACCCTGCCGCCTTTCCAGATGGATACCACGCTTCCGGATCAGATCGTCCTGAATCCTGAGCAGGGCTTGGGCCAATGCCACTGGGTTGATCCGTACATCGTATTACTTCCTTATGTCAGTTGGGCCTATGATGCGAGTACTAAGGTGAGCGGTTGGTGCAGCATCGAACCTCAGAGCGGCCTGTTTTACTGGGGGGCAATTGATGCTGACATTGAAAAGGCACGCAAGCTTGGCAAGCGTATCTGGCTAGAAGTTTTGACCACAGAAGGTATGACTCCCCAATGGGCTGTAGATGCAGGAGTCCAACTGGTAGGTTCACGCGGGGGCACTCCTGTACCATGGAATGAAACTTACCAGCGGTTGCTTCGCAGAGTCGTCCATGCTATGGCAGCCCGCTATGACGGCAATCCAACGGTCGAAGCGATCGTGATGATGGCTGGAGGTTGCTATGGCGAGATGACCATTTGTAATGCCAAACAAGATGAAGCTGCCTGGTTAGCAGCCGGTTATACTGATGCCAGATTTGTCGAGGCAGTCAAGAAAATTATAGACATCTACTTGGAAGAGGAGTACGTATGGGAAGATGGGAGCCGCAGTCATGGTTTCCTCAAGACCCCTGTGGTGCTGCAGTTAGGCGCAGGTCTGTACGGCATGGAGGTCACGCGCAAACCTGTCGTGGATTACGCGATGGGAAAATACGGCATGCGCGTCTGGCTCAAGTTCAATGGTCTGGGTGGCCCAGGCAAAGTGGATGAGATTTATGCTGAATTTATTAATTTTCTCTTGAAGTGTTGGGTCTTCAAGAACTAAAAGATGCGCTT
>JBMFPM010000174.1:0-5174 GCA_049969135.1 Anaerolineae bacterium | reverse complement strand
CGTGAACTGATAGCAGCCGTTACACGTTTGGGCGATTCGCTCAAAGCCGGGAGACCCCTGCGGGAGCATTTACAGCGTCTCTATCGTATTTCCTGCCCACAATGTGGCAAAGAGATCATTGCAGACTACTTCATATGGGAAAGGGGTCAGGAGATTCCTAGGCGAGTCAGCTACCACTGCGTTGCGTGTGGGGATGCTGGCTTGCGCGACTGCGATGAAAACGACGCGCACATCTTGCGCGAGATTCAGCCACGTGGTTTACATTACTGGTATGCATTGGATCGCGTTGCTAGGCGTGAAGGCAGTGGCAGGAAATTTGCCGCAACCCTACTCGAACTGTACACCCCGCGCAATCTCTATGTCCTCGCTAATTTGGTGCTCAAAATAGATGACCTATTTGCTGGTACAGTAGTACATGATTTCCTACGCCTTGCTTTATTGCGTTGCTTCGAGCTCGGCAGCAAATTGAATCCAGCACCAGGCGAACCAGCGGCTCCTCACACTCCGCATCTTCATCCACCTGCCCGGTTTGTGGAACGGAATCTCTGGCAGCTTTTCGAGGACACGGCTCGGAGCTTGGCTCAGCAGACACCAACCGCAGTGCCACTGGCAAACAATGCGAAAGATGCCCTCCTGCCTTCTTTTGTAACAGAAACTGAGGGAGCGACCCCTCCAGTCAGGGCTTTCGTAGGACGTATGGCCACCAGGCAATTGGTATCGGAACTTCCTCCAGATTGCGCAAGCCTGATATTGACTCAACCCCCTCAAATTGGCCGCACATATTGGGCATTGCCTTACCTGTGGACCGGATGGCTCTACGGGCATGTAGAATCTGCTCTGCTTTGGCCATTAGTTAGGCGGCGCAGTTCTGATTGGCCCTGGTATTTGAAAGTCATGAATGCTGCCTTTTTCACGTTGCAGAAACTGCTCAATGCCGATGGACATATCGTCTTCATTGGACAGAACAAAGGATTGGCCTACCACGAAGCGTTAGCCCTGGCTGCTGCGGGGGCGAATTTGCGTCTGGAGAGCGCTTTATACCACCCCCGTGTGCCAGAAACCGCTACCAAACCATTCGCTGGGTTACGCGGAGACTACCGCTTTGCTTGGACAAGAGGCCCGCCTCCGCCGCCGTGGCCACTATCCAGCGAAGAGCTCAAAGGGAAATTGCGCCAGGTTGCAGTAATGGCAGCGGAAGAGCTTCTCCAGCAGCGAGGAGAACCTGTGCCATTTGCTCGCCTTCATTGCCATATCTGGCAAACATTGGCATGGCGCGGGCTCTTGCAGCGTGTTATGTCCATCAAGGAACCGCTCTCACCATTAGATCTGCTTCGGGAGCAAATCAAGAGCGCCTTGCAGGAAGAAACAGGACGCACATTCGTGCAGTTATGGGATGAGGGGGAAGAAGACGAATGCTTGTGGTGGCTAAGTCAAGCGCCCGATGTCACTCCCCTCACGGAGAGGATAGAACAGGCAGTATATGAGATTCTGGCAGATGCTGCCGATATTGAGCACACCGAATTCATGTCGCGACTATATCGGCGTTTCCCAGGAGCGCTGATACCTGATGCAGAGTGGGTAATGGCTTGTCTGAAATCCTATGGACAGCAGCTTTCAGCAGGGCATTGGTCTTTGAGAGAGGCGGACCGTCCAGAACAATGGCGAGTGGCTCGAGAGAGGGTATTGCATCTCCTTACCGATTTGGGCAAGCGTTGGGGTTATGTGGCAGAATCCGGAGTGTATGGCTTGGATATATGGTGGGTACAAGCTGGACATACTCCCTTCGCCTTTGCAGTGTTGGATTCGGCGGCGTTAAGTCGCCTGCTGAGGATACCCGTGACAGAGGCCCTGACCCATGCACGGAAATTCGCTATTTTTTCGGAGACACGCCAAGATTTGCTCCGCCTAAGGCTGGCACGCTCCGCGACATTGCGGAAGCAATTGGTCCTCAGTGGCTGGCACTTTATCCAAGACACTGCCCTGCAACAATGGGCCAGCCAATCGGACATCACCCTGGCTGACTTGGATTCCCTGGTGAGTCTAGACCCACTGGCTATACAAAGCCGCACTCAATTGTCATTCATCTAGTTCTATGTTATGATTCCCCCACCACAAGACTCTAACATTAAGGATTGGTGTATCCAACGTGGCTGTTTCGAATCGCTCCGTGACTACTGCTCCCACGCTTGTGCTAACACGGGAGAACATTCCGCGCAATATCGTTAAACTAGCATTGCCCGCTGTAACGGAGAATCTGCTAGTTACCATGGTTTATCTGGCCGATACACTGCTTATCGGCAGGCTGAAAGATCCAGCGGCTTTGGCTGCTGTAAGCCTGGGCGGGTTATTTCTGAACATTGCCACCCAGTTATTCTCCGCTATCTCTGTGGCTGCAACAACCCTAGTTGCCCACGCATGGGGCGGTGCTCTGTATGAACAAGCGCGGCACGTTGCTGCACAAGCCATCCTCTTTGCCATTATATTCGCGGCAGGAGCTATTGCTCTCATGTGGCCCTCGGCAAGTGCCTTGCTCGCGCTCATGGGAGCCAGCACACATGCTATTGCGATGGGTAGCACGTACATGCGCATCGTCCTCGTTGCTTTACTGCTTGGCTTTCCCATGATAGTGTTAAACGGCATCATGCGTGGTTCAGGCGACACGAGAACGCCTATGACGATTACGCTGGTCATGAATGTCTGGCATGTACTGGTGGCAACCCTATTGATCTTTGGGCCGGGACCTCTTCCCGCGCTGGGACTGAGCGGTGCTGCATGGGCTACCGCATCCGCCCAGATGCTGGGTGGCTGCCTAGCACTGTTCCTGGTCATGAGTGGGAAAAAGTTCCTAAAACTCCATTGGCGCGACATCTTGCGTTGGGATGGACAGTTAATCCGACAAATTCTTCACCTAAGCTTGCCCGCTGCTGGTGAATCCCTAGTTATGCGCTTGGGCTTTACCCTTTTCATGCGCATTGTCTCTGCACTTGGGGAAATCCCTTTGGCTGCTCACCAGATCGCGGTCAACGTCGAATCTCTATCCTTCATGCCCGGATTTGGGTTGGGCGTTGCGAGCACCACGCTGGTTGGCCAGTCTCTAGGCGCTCGAAAACCAGAGTTGGCAGAGGAGAGCATCCGCAGCACCATGCGCATCAGTGTCGTCTTGATGGGAGCGGTAGGGGTCATTTTTGCCCTGTTTGGCCCCGCTCTCGCCTCTATCTTCGGCAGCACGCCTGAAGTCTTAGCCCTTGCTGGCAGCGCTGTGCGCATTGGAGCACTGGAGCAACTGCCCATTGCTGTCCTGATGGTCATCGCTGGTAGTTTGCGCGGCGCCGGAGACACGAGGACGCCCATGCTCGCCACATTGCTTGGCACCCTGTTCTTTCGCGTACCGTTGGTCTACCTCTTTGCTATTGTATTCCGCTGGGGGCTCAATGGAGTCTGGCTGGGCACAGCAGTGGACTGGACGGCGAGAGCTACCTTGATTTACCTCCTGTTCCGCCGAGGAACGTGGAAGAGGCTACGCTTGTAACAAAAGAGGGGATGGGTTGCTTCCCACCCCCTCTTGTGCTGTAGTAGAGAACCTACCGAATTGCTCTCTCCGTGCTTGGATCGAAGAAGTGGGTCTCGGCCATGTTGAATACGACATCCATCGTTTTCCCTACCCTGGCTGAGGTGCGGGGATCAAAACGGCCAATAAAAGACTTGGCATCAGTAAGCAGATACACAAACACCTCGCTGCCCATGAGCTCCGTTACATCTACTTTTGCCGTGATCCTCTCTGCAGTAATGCCGGGCGGGGCATACTCCACATCGTGGATATCCTCTGGCCGGATTCCGAAAATCACTTGTTTGCCTAGATAATCCCGCAAGGCTTGGGTCTTGTCAGATGGCACACGAACCCTAAATCCCGGGCCTTCAGCATACATTTCCTCGACAGTGCCACTGAGTGTGGTCTCGAAAAAGTTCATCGCTGGGCTGCCAATGAACCCTGCGACAAACATATTGCCGGGATAATCATATAGGTTCTGCGGGGTATCTACCTGCTGCAACACACCATCCTTCATAACGGCAATGCGCGTGCCCATGGTCATCGCTTCTGTTTGGTCATGGGTTACATAGATGAAAGTGGCTTGCAAGCGCTGATGGAGCTTGGAAATTTCCGCACGAGTTTGCACGCGCAGCTTGGCATCCAGATTGGAGAGAGGCTCATCCATCAAGAAGACTTGCGGTTCACGAACGATAGCACGCCCCAGGGCTACACGTTGGCGCTGACCACCGGATAATTGCCTGGGCTTGCGGTCAAGCAGATCCTGGATGCCCAATATTTCCGCCGCTTCCTTCACCCGCTTGTCAATCTCCTGTTTGGGCATCTTGCGCAACTTTAAGCCAAAAGCCATGTTATCGTACACGCTCATGTGTGGGTAAAGGGCATAGCTTTGGAACACCATGGCAATATCACGGTCCTTGGGAGCAATATCGTTGACTACCCGGTCGCCGATCTTGATAATCCCACTGGTGACCTCTTCAAGGCCAGCCAAGAGACGCAGTGCAGTGGTTTTACCGCATCCAGATGGCCCTACCAAGACCAAGAACTCTTTATCGGGGATGTGGAGCGTCATGTCATTGACTGCAACAACATCGCCGAAACGCTTAGTGACATGATCATATGTCACACTCGCCATGCCATTTCCTCCAATCGGAATATTTCAAGTGGGAAAAGATATGCAACCCGCAAAGGACAGAACTGTTCGGTCATCCCAAAGGATGGGCACAAGGCCAAAACCGCTCCCTTGCGAGCTGTGAAAGGACATACTGCCTGAGTTTGTTTGTCTTCGAGCCACCTCCTTTCTGTCCCTCTTGTCGCCCAAAAGCACGACAAACGCACATCTCCCACCCTCTCTAAGAAGCCTTCGGGCATGAATAATATAGCACAAATTGCACTTTCTGTCTAGCCCGGCAGCCTCTTCTTGTTCGCCGATCATGACAATAAGCCCAGACGAGGTCAGGAATGTGCGCATCTGGCAGAGTTTTGACAAAAATCGGCACACTCTCGATAATGTGTACTGTGAACTTCGGGGAAAGGCACTCCTGTTCCCTGTTTTATCTAGTCAGAGCAACGGCTGATGTTAGGACATGAGTTGGGACATTGCCTCCAGATGATGTTTGAAAAAGGT
>JBMFPM010000173.1:2408-5176 GCA_049969135.1 Anaerolineae bacterium | reverse complement strand
GCAGTGAGGCCTTGCAGTGCAGCGCGAACTTGTGCGCTAACGATTGCTTCCGTCTGCCCTGCTTCATTCTGGGCTAGGTTTTCGCCGACGCAGATAATGGGAGTCAGCCCATGTTTGAGTGCGGCTTTTACTTTGCGGTTAACCCCTTCATCTGTCTCCCCAAAGTATTGTCGGCGCTCTGAATGGCCAATAATAACGTATTGGCATAGCTCCTTTAACATGAGTGGGGAAATCGCTCCGGTAAACGCTCCTTGATCCTCCCAGTACATATCCTGAGCGCCGAGCTTGATCTGGGTCCCACGGATCAGTTCTGCGACTGCCGATAGGGCGGTGAACGGTGGGCAAAGCACTTTTTCCACGCCCTCAATCTCGTCGAGTTCCTGGCGCATTTCTTTGACTAGTGCAATTGCCTCTGTGATTGTCTTGTGCATCTTCCAATTTCCGGCAATGATTGGTGTGCGCATTGTTCCTCCTGTTTCAGTTATGGTTCTCGGTGACCGGAGACTAACATTGACTATTGTTTTCTTGCTATTCGAAGAGCTCTCAGTAGTTTGTCCTCGCACTCCTGGCAAATCATACCGCCATTAGCCTTGCCTGTCAATTCATCGCATTTATCTCCATCAAATCTCCACAATTTCCTGTTATGCTTAGTTATCAGGGCAAGAGGAAGGGGCTATTGTTGCCTAGTGCCAGGCAAAACATAGGAGGACCTGATGATTGACATCCACGAAGTGACCAAAATCTACAAAATGGGCAAGGTGGAAGTGTATGCCCTGCGGGGTGTTTCTCTGAAAGTGGAAGCAGGAGAGATGGTAGCGATCATGGGCCCGTCAGGGTCGGGCAAATCTACCTTAATGAATATTATCGGTTGTCTAGACAAACCGACATCAGGCACATACTACCTCGATGGCACGGAGGTTGGCCGATTGAATGATGACCAGTTGGCTGAGATTCGCAACCGCAAGGTCGGCTTTGTTTTCCAAATGTACAATTTGTTGCCCCGCACCACTGCCTTGGCGAATGTGGAATTGCCCTTGATTTACGCCGGCGCGGCGGAACGACGGCGGCGGGCTTTGGAAGCTCTGGAGGCAGTAGGCTTGGCCGAGCGGGCCCATCACCGTCCCAATGAGTTGTCTGGCGGTGAGCAGCAACGGGTGGCGATCGCTCGCGCTTTGGTGAACGAACCTGCCATTATCCTGGCTGACGAGCCAACCGGCAACCTCGATTCGAAGGCCGGTGCAGAAATTCTGAGCATCTTCGAAGCTTTGAACCGCGAGCGGGGGATTACGATAGTGATGGTTACTCACGATCCCGAGGTGGGGGCACGCGCCCAGCGTATTGTCCGCCTGCGGGATGGCATGATTGTTTCGAGTTAAGTGAGTAGTTGATAAGCGTTTTTGCGCAAGAAGTGTGGAAGCATACTGCATACAAGGAGGGAATGACGTGATGAAAAAGGTTGCACTGATCTTGATCGCGGTACTGGTTTTGGCCGCCGTGGGTGGCGGTGCTTTCTACGCGGGAACCAAAGTGGGAGAAAACCGCGTGCTTCAGAACCCAGCGCGCTTTTTCCAAGGGCGAGTGCGAGGACAGGGCGGTCAGTTCTTTGCCCCTTCGCAGACCCCGCAGCCTGGGCAGAGAGTCATCCAAGGCGTAGGAGGTGGCATTGCCGGCACTATTGAAGGAATTGAGGGCACGACAGTGCTCATCAATACTGGCCAAGAAACTGTCCGTGTGCACACGACCGATACCACTTTGATTGAGAAGTACATGTCAGTAACCGTAGGAGACTTAAAGGTTGGTGAACGGGTAGTTGTCATGGGCTCCAAGAACGATGATGGCTCTTATACCGCTCGTTCCATCCAGTCTATGCGCGCATTCCCATCCACAACGCCGGGTCAGTAGGAAGTGAGGTAAGGAGATGCAACGCTTCAAGCACCTTTTCACGTGGGGCTTGGCAGTACTTTTCATTGCGGCCGTGATCCTGATAGCAGTCCGTGTACGGCGAGGCCAGACCCAGGCAACGAGCTATACCCAGATAGTAACAGTAGAGCGAGGGAACCTGGTGGCAACTATCAAACCCACCGGCGAGGTCACTGCTCGCTACCAAGCCAAACTAAGCTTTGATGCCAACGGCGTGACCCTCACGGAACTGAATGTGGCGCCAGGCCAGCAAGTGCAAAAGGGCCAGGTTTTGGCACGCATTGACCCTTCGTCTTTGCAGCGAGCCGTAGACCAGGCAAAAGCAGACCTGCTTTCGGCTGAAGAGGCGCTGGAGAAGGCAAAGAACCCTTACACAGACCTAGACCGAAAAAAAGCAGAATTGGATGTAGCCCTGGCGGAAGCCGCCCTGTTGGAAGCCAAACAAGCAAGCGCGACCAAGACCATACAGGAAGCAGAACGTGCACTGCAGCAGGCCAAGGACAAACTTACAGCTTTGCAGAATGACCTCTCGACCAAAGAGCAGATTGATCGCCTGCAATGGCTGGCTAACATCGCCGAAGTAGAACACGGCAAGTTGCTGGAGGGACCTATTGTTACCGAGGAGGCTAGGGATCGCGAAGTCCTTGCCTACAACCGCATGATGGATGCTAAAGACAACCTGGAGTCTGCCAAAGCCCGGGCAGCGCTGGATCTGCTGAATGCGCAGAACCAAGTTATCCAGGCAGAGAAGAACTTGGCGCAATTGAAAGCGGGCTTGGCAGAGACACAAGTGCGCAACAAAATCGCCCAGGCCGAGTACAACCTCGCCAAAGCCAAAGATACCCTCG
>JBMFPM010000173.1:0-2308 GCA_049969135.1 Anaerolineae bacterium | reverse complement strand
ATGTGGAGATCCTGCGTGGTTTGAACGAGGGAGACCGCGTGGTCTTTGAGTACCAAGCTTCCACACAACAGACGGGCACTTTCCGCGGCTTCGGACAGATGATCCCTGGCGGCGGGATGTTCATCAGGAGATGAGGCTATGAACGTGATTGAAAGCGTGCGCATTGCCCTTCGTTCCTTGGCAGCCAACAAAATGCGCGCTGGGCTAACCATGTTGGGCATTATCATCGGCGTCGGAGCGGTGATCGCTCTGGTAGCGGCTGGCGCGGGGGCTCAGGCGCAAGTTTTGGAACGTTTCCAGAGCTTGGGCTCCAATCTGCTGGTTGTCTCACCTGGCAGAGTCTTTTTCCGTGGCGTTTCCATGGGTGCTGCCACCGCGCAAAGCCTGACCAACGACGATGTAGAGGCTATCAAGCGATTGGCAACTTCAATAGCTGCAGTGGCGCCCGAGTACTCCACACGTGCCCAGGTGGTCTACGGCAGCAAAAATACCCAGACCACTGTCGTAGGCGTTACGCCAGAATACCTCACAGTGCGCAACTGGCGCATCGCCCGAGGGCGCTTTATTGACGAACTGGATGTCACAAGCCAAGCCAAAGTCGCTGTGCTAGGAGCTTCGGTGGTCGAGGATCTCTTTGGAGAGACGCTGATCGATCCTTTGGGCAAAACCATCAAGATCAACCGCCAGAACTATGAAATCGTGGGCATCCTGGCGAGCAAGGGAGCTGGCATGGATGATCAGCTCTTCATCCCGTTGAGCACAGCCCAGCTCAAATTCGGCGGGGCTGGCAACAGGACCCTGAGCTCTATTAACGTGCAAGCAGTCTCTGCGGATAAGATGGACCTGGCTCAAGCAGAGTTGACCGCTATCCTACGTGCCAAGCATGGCCTGACCTCTAGCCAAGCGAATGACTTTATCGTGCAAAATCAGGCGCAGATCGTGGAAATGGTGCAAGAGACTTCGCAGACCTTTACAGTGCTTTTGGCGAGCATTGCGGCCATTTCCCTGGTAGTAGGAGGCATTGGCATCATGAACATCATGCTCGTCTCCGTGACCGAGCGGACGCGCGAGATCGGCATCCGCAAAGCAGTGGGAGCCAAACGGCGCGACATCTTAAGCCAGTTCCTGGTGGAAGCAGTGATCCTCAGCCTGACTGGCGGCTTTATTGGAGTCTTGGCCGGCTATGCTGCGGCGCAGGTGGTTACTCCGCTGCTAGGAGCCACGCGTGCTGTGGTCACCTTGGGAAGCATCGCCATGGCCTTGAGCGTGTCCATCGGTGTAGGGCTTTTCTTCGGCATCTATCCAGCTAGCCGCGCCGCCGCCCTGAACCCGATCGAAGCACTGCGATATGAGTAGAAATTGAGCAATTTCCACGTGTTCTTCAAACTATCTCCATCATTTCTACACAACTCATTGCTATAATAGCAGTAGAAAACTGGAGTGGAAGTACTACTCCAAATAAAGAAGGAGGTGCTATGAGGAGGTTTTGGAAAATTGCGGGAATCGCCACACTGGCTGTGGTTCTTGGAGTAACTGCCTTGGGGGTTGTTGCCCTCGCACAATGGGGATCCACGGAGACTTCGGGCTGGAACTTCCGGCAGAAGATGCACGAAGCCATCGCCAACATCCTGGGCATCAGCGTGGAGAAGTACGACGCTGCTGTTGAGTCAGCCAAAGAACAAGTGCTCAAGCAGGCGGTAGAAGAGGGTTGGCTAACCCAGAAGCAGGCTGACGCGCTCAAGGAGCGCTTCGAAATGCAGTGGGAAGGGCCTTGGATGGGCAAAGGCTTTCGCTTCTGGGGTGGCTGTGGATGCGGTGGTCCAGGCGGTACGTCGCTCTTCTCCATTGCCGCAGACAAACTGGGTATGTCGCTGGATGACTTGATTGAGGAATTCAAGCAGGGTAAGAGCATCAGCGACGTAGCTAAGGAGAAGGGTATAGATCCGCAGACCATCGCCGATGAATACTTGGCCAAGTACAAGGAGAAGCTGGACGAAGCTGTGAAGGCCGAGCGCATCACCCAGAAACAAGCTGACCTGATGCTGAATCAGATGAAAGAAGCAGTAACAGAACAGTTGGATGCTGCCTGTGGTGGCTGTTGGGCCGGTGGTTTCATGGGTCGTGGCGGACGAGGCCGGTTTGGTGGCTTTCCCGGCAGAGGCTTCCCTGGCTGGGGCGAGTTCTAACCCAGAACTTACCGGAAGTCTCATTGAGGTGAGGGGCGAGCCGACCACAGGTCGGTTCGCCCCTCACTATCTATATCTATACCGATTTCGCGCTGTTCCGCAATCCATCGGTACAGTATGAG
>JBMFPM010000172.1:0-5238 GCA_049969135.1 Anaerolineae bacterium | reverse complement strand
CGCCGCGTCAATTGACCATCGAGAAAAGCGGAAAGCTCTTCTTGGCAAAACTCGTGTTCGGTTTTTGTCCAACGCTTGATCCAATGGAACATGCTACACTCCATTTCTACTTCGAAAGACGATAGCGTTTGGGCAAAAGTTCCTGCTCTCGCTGCAGGTAATCCCTGAGACGCGCGCGCCCTCGACTGAGCCGTGATTTGACCGTGCCCAACGATACGCCTGTGATCTGCGCAATCTCCTCATAGCTGAACCCCTGAATATCCGAAAGGATCACCGTGGCTCTCTGATCAGAGGGCAGCGTGTCCAGTCCTGCTTGAATTGCGCGCCCCAAATCCTGGCGCAATGCATATTCTTCCGGTGATTCGTCGCCATCCGCTAGCATCGCGCTGTGATCGGGTTCCACTTGCAGGTCATCTAAAGAGGAGGTGGGACGGCGTTGTGCCATCCGTAACTGGTCGTAACACGCATTCATGACGATACGCAAAAGCCATGCTTTGAAGGAGCCACCCCGGAAATCCCTGATAGCTCGGAAAGCAGAAATAAACGCCTCTTGCGTAGCATCCGCAGCGGCATCCTGGTCATGAAGCATGCGATAAGCCACATTGTAAAGCAGCGTTTGGTGTATCAATATGAGCTTATTGAATGCCTCTGTATCCCCACGGCGTGCCGCAGCGACCAGAGCTTGCTCATCCATCATTCGTATCTATACTCCTACGCATAACCGTCCAAATTGAGATTATAGCCCTGCCGCTATCTCCGGTCAATAATCACGCGAAGGAGACAGAAATTTCTCGCAAATCTGTGTTGACCAGGCTTAACCTCAATGATATAATATTCGTGACACAAGCACATCGAGCAGCGAGGAAAAACTACCCATGACATTGCGCCTGTATTACGAAGATGCTTATCGCACCGAATTCGATGCGCAGATCGTGCGTTGGATACCCGGCAAAAAAGGGACCACGGGGATCATTTTGGACCAAACCTGCTTCTACCCCACTTCAGGGGGCCAGCCATGTGATCACGGCACGTTGGATTCCCACCCTGTCTTTGATGTCGTCGAAGACGACGGGGAGATCATACACTGGATCACAGGCAAACTAGAAGGCGCCACTGTCCATGGCCGCATCATTTGGCCACGGCGGTTCGACCACATGCAACAGCACACCGGCCAGCATATCCTTTCCCAAGCTTTCTTAAAGCTCCTTGGTGCACAAACGGTCTCTTTCCACCTCGGCGAAGAAACTGCCACGATAGACCTGGATCGTGCCACGCTAGAGGCTGATGAAGCCGCAAAGGTCGAGGATTTGGCCAATGAGATCGTGTTTGCCAACCGCCGGGTACTGACCTATTTCGTGTCACCTGAAGAAGTCACCTCCCTTGGACTACGCAAAGCACCCACGGTGGAAGCCAACATCCGCATTGTGGAAGTAGAGGGATTCGACCGTTCACCTTGCGGCGGCACTCACTGCTCCCATACAGGTGAAGTAGGGCCTATTGCCATCCGCAAATGGGAGCGGCGTGGACAGGAAACCCGCGTAGAGTTCATTTGTGGTTGGCGCGCCTTGCGCGACTACCGCTGGAAAACAGCTACGGTCAACGAATTGGCACTGGCTTTCAGTGTGAAGGATCGTGAACTCGCTGCTGCTGTGCTCCGCTTAATCCAAGAAGCGTCTGAGAATCGCCGTGAATTGCACCGCCTACAAGAAGAATTGCTGGCGGCAGAAGCTGCCAAGCTGCTTGCCGAAGCCAAATCATGGAATGACACAGCCATTGTGCTGCGCTCGTTCCATGAACGAGAACCTCAGGAATTGCGCAAGCTAGCTTCTCTCCTAATCACGGGGCAAAGGACAATCGCTTTACTTGGCATATCCGGCAAACAAGCACGTCTAGTGTTCGCTCGCAGTCAAGATTTGTCCATTGACATGGCTGCCCTGCTCAAAAAAACCTGCGCCACCTTCGGGGGAAGCGGTGGTGGGCAAGCGCATATCGCACAGGGCGGGGGCTTCCCAGGAGAGCAAGTAAACGAGGCTCTAGAGTGGGCTTATCAGAGCCTGATTTCGGTGTGAGGCACATCTTCGCAACAGACTGATTCGCATCACAACATGAAGGGATGACTATGCAAGAGATAGCCAAAGGGATATATGTCGAGGATAGCTATTCTTCGGGCAATGTTAGCTGTGTGCTCACCGGCGAAGGAGCAGTGCTTATTGATTGCCCTATGCTGCCCAAGGATGCTTGGGATTGGTTAAAAAAGATCGCAGCGAAGACAAAGCAAGGCATTGCTTTCTTGATCAACACAGATTGCAAAGTAGAACGTGTCCTAGGCTCTTGTTTTATCCCGGCCATTACCACCATCGCCCATCAGCAAACGTGGGTAGAACTACAGCGCTACGATGAGGCGTTCCTGCAACGTTATCTAGCTCATCAGAAGGATTACAACTCCAGCACCGTGGCTGACCTCACCAAAGCGCGCATCGTGTTGCCCGAGCTCACTATGACCGTGGATATGACCCTCTACAAGGGAGAGCGTATCTTCCGTTTGCTCCACGCCGAAGGGCATACCCCTGCGAGCATCATAATCCACCTGCCTCAGGAACGCATCCTTTTCACAGGCGATGTGGTCGTTAACGGGGAACATCCCTCTCTTGCTCAAGCGAACACCATCAAGTGGCTGCATACCTTAGAAATGATCCGCAAGATGGACGACGTGGAACTCCTTGTACCTGGCTTTGGCAAGCCTTGCGAACTCTCCGTTATAGAAGTGCTCACAGAGTACATTGTCCAGATGCGTGAACGCGTGCAGGAGTGTTTCCGCAACGGCTACACACGCCGTGAAACAGTGGATCGAGTCAAGATGGAGGACTTTTTCAGCATACCCCCGGCACGTCGTGAGATGATCGAACGGCGCATCCGTAGCAGCGTAGAACACGTATACGACGAGTTCAAGAAAGCCTCCGACAAAAAGCGGCCATGAAGCCACTTATGGAACTACACATTTACGAGAGACGTCTCTTATTAGAGTCATCGTTGATATTATTCAGCATCCCGGAGGATTTTGCATGCGCAAAGCTTTGTTGTTGCTCTTGTTGTTCGCGATCGGAGTATCTATGATTGTGAACGGTTGCGGGACCTTGCTGCAAGCGTTACAGTAGGACACGCACAAAAGGAGGAGCACCGTGCCCAGCACAAAAAATCCCCTAGCCCATGCATTGCACGGCATACGTACGGTCGGATTCAGGCGAGCGGTCCAATCTGCTCTATATCCGCTGCGTCGTTCGTATTATGAAGCCAAGTTCAGCACGGGTGACCGTCGCGGTTCCGTGCCGCGTGGGATTGCCGGCCTGTTCGCAGCCCTTCGCGGCCCAGCAGCAGAGGAGCTGCCTGAACTCCGTGAATTTATTTCACTGGGAGAGGTTCTCTCTCTCCGCCAAGAGGGGCAAAAGGTACACATCCGTTGCCAAAATGCAGCGCTTGAGATTGCCGTGCTGGCACCAGACCTTGTGCGTGTGCGATTGGTCCATGCTGAGAACTCTGCTCTCCCCCACTCCTACGTGGTTTCCAAAGCGGATCATGAATGGGAGCCAACAGCCTACACACTGGTTGAGACGGACGATGCGATCGAGATACGCACCGCTCGGATGTCATGCCGCATCGCGAAAAAACCATGCCGCCTCTCTTTTTATGATGCGCATGGCAAACTCATCCATGCAGACTCTGTTGGCTTCCTTTGGAAGGACGAGAAAGTGGCTCGCCTTACCAGTCTAGCCTCGGAAGAACCTATCTATGGCTTGGGAGAGAAAGCTTTCCCGTTAGACCGTCGCGGGCACAGTTATCTCATGTGGAATATTGACCCCCAAAACTATGGCCCCACGGATGAGCCTATCTACCTCAGCATCCCGTTCTATATCGGGCTGCACGATGGGCACGGCTACGGCCTCCTCTATGACAATAGCTACCGCGCGCGCTTCGATGTGGGAGAGAGCCAACCAAACGAGATGATTTATCTGGCTGATGGTGGAGAACTGTGCTATTACTTTTTCTATGGCCCAGCCTTGACCACAATATTGGAACGCTACACAGAACTCACAGGACGCATGCCCCTCCCGCCTCTGTGGGCACTGGGCTATCAGCAGAGCCGTTGGAGTTACTATCCAGACTCAAGGGTACGAGAAATCGCACGGCTCTTTCGCGAACACCGCATTCCGTGCGATGCAATCTATTTAGATATCCATTACATGGATGGTTATCGCTGCTTCACCTGGCATCCAACGCGCTTCCCAGATCCTTCAGCCTTGCTGGCCGATTTGCATCACCAGGGCTTCAAGGTAGTGGTGATTATAGACTGTGGCATCAAAGCAGATCGCAAGTACCATGTCTGCGCCGAAGGTATAGCGCAGGGCATGTTCTGCACCTATCCCGATGGTTCTATTGCGGGCGGCCCGGTATGGCCCGGAGAGTCTTACTTCCCCGATTTCACCAACCCACATGTGCGCCAATGGTGGGGGAATCTCCACATACCACTGTTGCAAATTGGGGTGGATGGCATCTGGAACGATATGAATGAACCCACAATCACTGGCCCCAAAGGCGATACTTTGGCTGGCTGTGTACGCCATGATTGGGAAGGTCAAGGAACAGACCATCGTCAGGCACATAATGTCTATGGCATGCAGATGGTGCGCGCCACAGCAGAGGGTTTGCTGCGCTTGCGTCCGGACGAGCGCCCCTTTGTGCTTACCCGCTCTGGATGGGCAGGCGTGCAGCGCTACGCCATCTCCTGGACTGGGGACAACCTGAGCACCTGGGAACACTTGCGCTTGACCATGCCCATGGTAATGGGGCTAGGACTTTCTGGACTGGCTTTCACTGGTGCGGATGTGGGCGGATTCTTCGGTGGCGCAGATGCAGAACTGCTCGTGCGCTGGATGCAGATGGGTGCTTTCCTACCCCTTTTCCGCAACCACGCTTCTTTGTGGAGCCGTGCACAGGAGCCATGGGCTTACGGGGAGCCATACTTAAGCCTGAACCGCAACGCCATCGAACTGCGCTATCGCCTATTGCCTTACCTATACACTGCTACCTGGCAGTGCACGCAAACAGGATTGCCTATCGCCCGCCCCTTGGTGCTTGCCTATCCAGAGGATGTGCATACTCATTCGCTTGATGACGAATTTCTCTGCGGGGATGCACTCCTGATTGCTCCCATTTGCGAACCCCAGGCTACTTCCCGTGAGG
>JBMFPM010000171.1:0-5255 GCA_049969135.1 Anaerolineae bacterium | reverse complement strand
CTCGCGCATCATCGCGCGGGTTTTCACGTCCTTCCGTGACTGCTATTGCAGAACGCAGGGAGAATACTACCCCAGCCAGAGCTAGTGTGACCAGAATTACACGAATCACTAGTGATTTGTATTCTAGCAGGCCATGAAGAGCTAGGGCGATACAAATATAGAGCGGTGCGGCGGCGACGATAGTATAGCGCGCGACAAACTTGGGTGTGATTTTTACAGCTACATAAGTGAGTAACAAAGGGATCAGGAAGGTTATGAACACTAGTATGCTGCGACACATGGTTTGTGAAAGCCGTGCCCTGCTATGCCGGATCAGTTGAATGGAGAAAACCACACCCAAGATCAGGAGCAAAAGCCCCCAACGTTGCAGGGCGCTGGGGAATAATGTGCTCCAAATACCGCGCACGAATTGCGATAGCTGTACCCGTGTGGTGACCCAATAATCTGGTGCGATGCGCAGACGGCGCATCTGCAAGTACTCTGGGTAAATCCATGGCGCATATAGGAGCGTAGCCAGTAGAGTATGCAACATGGTAGAACGTAAGAACTTGCGCTCAAAAAATAAGGCATACACTGCGTATGCTGGCACAGTAAAAACCGCAAAATTATGGGTATAGAGGTTCGCCGCCATGGCACTGCTGAATATTAGCCACCATCGGACCGACCCGGTGCGCATTGCCCTCAGGAATGCCCAGGTGGTTGCCAAAGCAAGCATTGCGGTAAGTCTGTACATGCGTGTTTCTTGGGCATAGTAAGCAATGAACGGGGAGAGACCGACGAGGGAGGCAGCTAGCGTTCCCGCAGCCCATGTCATGCTTTGTTTTTGATCTAGGATTTCCCGGACCACAGCGAAGGCGAGAGGCACCATGATGACAGCAGCTAACATGGAAGGCATGCGCACAGCCCACTCGCTATTGCCTGCTAACTTCATCCAGACATGGAGCAGCAGAAAATACAGAGGGGGATGCACGTCTTCATAAATCAACGTATGGAGCAGTTGTGGCAGTGATTTGGCAGCGATAGAAACGCTCAGCGCTTCATCAAACCACAGGCTCTGTTTGTCCAAGGTACGGACGTATAGGAAGAAAATGGTTAAGATCAAGGTGATGATTGCTGCTTTGTTCAGCTTGCTCACGATATTGATTTCTTTTCCTTGAGCAGTCTTGGAGTTTCGGTGTAATGCCATATCCCAACCCTTGCCTATTTTGTCACGCGCACTCGGCTGAGCATAACAAAGTTGTCCTGTGGTTGCCCAATGGGATCCAGAACCCACAACCTTTGCTGAGTTTCAGCTAGGTAGATGCCTACATAGATAGAGTATACTCCTAAGGGAGCATCCACTGGTACGGTCAGTTCATAGACGTCTTGGACGACAGCTTCGCGTTGCCATCCCGATGTAGGAGCATTGCCGTGTTGTGGCCAACTGTCTATCTGTGCTACGCGTTCTCCGCTTTCCGAGAGGAGATGGACAAAGATGCTGTAATTCTCTCCCATGCTCTGCAGCGCTTGCCAGTATAGAGTTAGGCGGAAAGTATCACCAGGCTTTACCACCCTTTGATCCAGATTATAACCGATCAAAGCAATTTGGTTGCTGAAGTTGATGTGCATCGGGTTTGGCAATAGCCCTGTCTCAGCGGGCACAATGGTTATGTGATGGAATCGTGCGTTGTCACCGAGGACCTGGCCTTGGGCGGTCATTGCCGTCAGGCGTTTGTGTGTTGTCCGCTCGTACACTCCCACTTCCAACTGTGCCTCATCAGGTGTGTAAGTAGTCACTGGCAACCCTAACATATACGGATCAGCAAATCTATCTCCAGGTTTCCAAGTGAGCATAGGGCGTGTGCCCAGACATGGCACTGCATCCCGTTGGGCTACCATCAAGTCATACTGCCCTAGCAAGTGTACAAAGACTGTATAGTCTTCAGACAAAGGCTCCAGGCATTGCCAATACAAGGTCACATTGAGGGTATCTCCGGGATGCAATACATCCTTATCCACTGTGTATGCCAGCAATTCTACTTGGTCCCCGAAGCGGATGTGGAGTGGCAGCGCTTCTGATGGGATTTCATTCCCCTGTGCTAGCTCGTATCGTGGCACGCGCCGTTGGTAAACGGTCACTGGGCCACCCCAGAAGCGCTCATCTGCGAAAACTTGCACTGGGCTGTAAGCCGCCTTGAACCATTCATCGGCATGCAGGTCATAGGAATAGAGCGGATTCACCCGCGTCAGCACGACATAATCGGGTTGATAGTACAACAGAGCCCACTGGATATTGCCGCTTTGGAGGGCTCGTGCTACCTCGGGACGGATTAGTCCCAGGAAGTCCACCATGGTGCGCTCTGCATAATATCCTATCACGCCCACTTCGGTAACTCCGATGAGCGCATCCTCTGGCGTGTGCGCCTTTAGCCACTCCCCAACGCGTCGGTATACTTCTACCTTGGCTTCTGGCAGCACTTTGTAGATCTTTGATTCAGGTGGCACGCTGCCAGGGCTTTGGAGTGCATGGTATATCTGGGCGTTTGAAATACACGGTGGGAGAACGAGTAGCAAAGCCAGTGCGGCGATCAACAGTATCCTGAACGGCCCGACCTCTCTGAGCATCCGCCCAATCTGTGCAGCGATTTTCACAAATCCCCATCCTGCAAGGAGAACGAAGGTGGGAATGAGCGGGGCATAATACCAGTGGTATGGTGCAACCCCTAGCAAATAATAGCCGATAAAGTAGAGCGCTGACCAGAGTAGGACCGGCCAGAGCCATTTTTCCTGTCCGATAGCGATAAGCCCAATGCACACGCAGAAGGCAAAGACAATGTATAGTTTGCTCTGCTGTAGATATGCCTGGGCTAGAATGAGCGCTCCCTCTAGGAAAGTGGTGTGGGGATAGAATCCCGTGACTCCTAGTTGTGCCTGGGCAGCCTTAGCCGCCAGCGTGACGGGGAAGGGGGAACCGAAGAACCAGGTCAAATAGAGGAGCAACGGAGCGCTGAGCAACAGATAGAGGATCACAGCACGCCAAGGGATGTGGTGTCTGCTCATGACATAATGCACCCCTAGAGCAATAGCTGGCAGGACGCCATCTCCACGTGTCAGCGCTGCCAAAGCGAGCAACGCGGTGCAGGCCACAAAGTGGTTCTTGAAATAGAAGTAAAAGGCTCCCAAAACCAGGGCAAGGTAAAAAGCGGTTTCAAAGCCTAAGCTAAGCCATTGTAAAGGAGCCATGATATATAAGATAGATGCTACCAGTCCAGTCCACCCTGCGCCGAAGGAATCGCACAGCAAATAGATAAAGCAAGCCCCAGCAAAGAGCGCAGCAATGCCAATCCAATTGCTTAGCGCAGGGATGTTATCCGTGAACAGAGCCCCGCCTGCCAGTAGTAAGGCATAGAACGGCGCAGTGGTGCTCAGTACACGCTTTTCGGGATTGTAGACCAGTCCAAGGCCTGTGCGCAGATTGCGAGCATAGCGGTAGGTAATAAAGGGGTCATCGAAGGCAATTCGCCCCAAGAAAAACCCGAGGATGAGAGCAAGCACTAGTAAGCACAGAATTATCCAAGGTCTTGCTTTTGACGAGTGCTCAGCCATCTACTTGTGCTCCAAGCAGTTTGTGATACACTCGCACATTTTCTTCGGCGATGCGATCCCAGGTGAACTCTCCCGCCAACTCCTTGGCACCCTGAGCCAACCGAGCGCGTAGCATTGGCTCTGAGATCAACCGCTCTATAGCCTCTGCGGTTGCCAGCGCGTTATCGGGCGGGACAAGGAGGATATTTTTCCCATCTACCAGTGTGGCGATGGGCACTCTAGGTTTCGTGCTGACGATAGGCAAGCCATGTGCCAGTGCAGCCATGAAGCTACCGCGTCGGTACGAAACGCCATCCCGATAGGGTAAGACACAGATATCTGCTGCTAGGAAGTTCGCCGAGACTTGCTCAGTGGGCGTATAACCCGTCCATAACACGTGCTCTTGTAAGCCTAGTTCGTTGCCAAGCGCCTTCACATGCTCTAAGTAGGCTACATTGGTGGGGTCGCTATCGCCGACCTGGCCGCCGATCATCAGCAATTTTGCCTTATAGCCACGGCGCAATAGTTCAGCCAGGGCACGGAAAAGCACTTCTCCCCCTTTGCTCTTGTTCAGGAAGCCAAAGTAACAAAGCAAGGTCTCATCATCAGCGATCCCTAGGCTGTGACGCCAGGCGGCGCGGTCATATCCTGGTGGGGGTTGTGGGTGGATATTGCTGCCAATGGGTATCAAATAAAGATCCTTCACTTCGCCTAGAATAGCAGAATGAGTTTGCTTGAGTTGTTCATAATCCTCAATGTTCGTCACAATGGCTGCATCACTCCAGCGTGCGAGCAATAGGTTCACCCATTTTCTCACCATCCCTGCTTTTGGAAATAGGTAGGGCTCGCGCAAGTCGTGAAATGTAACTACGATGCGCGGGCGTCTCTCCTTCAGACGCAAGCGAAGCGGCAATAGGTTGATCGCTGGGTGCATACCATATGCTGCCGTTTGATATTGAATATGCAGCACGTCACTTTGGAAAGCATGTGCTACATGTAAGATGTTTCTCCAACTCATCCAGTTCCATTTACGGATCACTGGGTATACTGCTGGTTCTGGAGTGGTTGCTCCTGAAACTCTCGAGAGCTGGGTTTGTGCTCTGCGCGAAGTAACAACGGCAACCTTATGCCCCAGCTCCATCAACGCCCGGCCTAGCTCATGAGTGAAATCTCCGACTCCTCCTTGCATAGGCGGGTATTCACCGCTGACAAAGCAGATCCTCATCCTTGCACCTCGCCTTGGGCACGCAAGCGGGAGCGCAGCACTCGCAGATAGGCAACGATACGCTCACGGCGCAAAGGGCGCTTGTGTCCCACGATCCACTTCACGATCTCCAGGCATAGTTGGTAGACATAGGTGGAAAGGAGAAAGAGACGCAGTATCTCCCCTGCTAGGATGCCGTGGTGCTTGCGAAAATAGCGCACTTTGCTGCTTTGGAAGTAGATGTGGCGCGCAGGGATCACCTGGCTACTGCTCTGGCCTTCGTGGTGGATGACCTGCGCCCAGGGGATATAGACTACACGCCATCCTGCTGTCTTCAGGCGGCGGCACCAGTCGAGTTCCTCGGAGTACATGAAAAAGCCCTCATCCAAGGGACCAACCTGCTCCCAAGCCTGGCGTCGGATGAGCAGACATGCGCCGATTACCCAATCTACATCTTGCTCTTCGTCGTCGCTGTGATCTTGTACGT
>JBMFPM010000170.1:0-5264 GCA_049969135.1 Anaerolineae bacterium | reverse complement strand
TGATGGCCACCCTTCGCACTTTAGGCCATGCTTGCCCCCAAGTGGAACTGCGCCCGGCGCTGCGGCCAACTTGACGCAGCGCCTATCTCATCATAGAATATGGCTGCTTGTTGCACAGACCTAATGCACGAACATTATCTTTTGTGAAAGGGCAATGAAATGAACCCCAAAGCATTGCATAAAATCAGCTATGGAATGTACGTAGTAAGCTCGAAAAATGACGGCAAGTTCAATGGGCAAATTGCCAACACCGTCATTCAGACCACCTCTGAGCCCCCCATGATCGCGGTATGTTTGAACAAACAGAACCTAACCCACGAATTTGTCCAGGCTAGCAAGGTTTTTACAGTTTCTGTTCTCTCTCAAGAGACCCCTATGGAATTCATCGGACGCTTTGGTTTCAAATCTGGGCGCGAGATAGACAAATTCGAAGGTGTGAAGACAAAAATGGGGGCAACAGGAGTTCCCATTGTGTTGGATCACGCGCTCGCTTATCTGGAGGCTGAGGTCGTGGATAGCGCAGACGCTGTTACGCACACCCTCTTTATTGCCAAAGTGCTAGATGCTGAAATCCTGAATGAGAACGCTGAGCCTATGACCTACGCCTACTACCACCAGGTCAAGCGGGGCAAGGCACCAAAGACCGCACCAACCTACATCAAGGAAGAGCCCACGAAAGAGGAAGTAAAGCCAGAGGCCGCGAAGTACGAGTGTACCGTTTGTGGCTATGTCTATGATCCAAAAGCCGGAGATCCTGATTCGGGTATCAAACCAGGGACACCTTTCGAAGACCTGCCGGATGATTGGGTATGTCCCGTCTGTGGCGCGGGCAAAGATCAATTCAAAAAGATAGAGTGAACCGAAAGAGAGCTTGAATTCATCAGGTACCAGGTTTCTACTTAGAAACCTGGTACCTGAAGGCAAGGAGGTGAAGCTACCGTTTGAGCCGGCCAGCATAATGGATAGCGAGGGATAACAGCGCATGGACTGTGCCGTTTGGCGCAGTTGACGAGGTGGAGGTTCCCTGCCGCAAGGCAGGGCTAACCCGCACAACCTAGGGCGGGGAAAATCGAAAGGTCAGCGGAAGCCTCCGGGGAGTACCACAGCCCCTCTTTCCCTCCAAGGTGAAGCATCCCCACAAAGCCTGCAGGTGACTGCTAGGACAAAGAAGGATGCAGTGGTGAGCTTGATAGCAGGCAGCTATTCCCCTAGCGCTTGGCCAGCCATCGGTACATGCTCCTCGCATACCTGTCATCATGTAGGACAATTGCCCTACGCGATCATTCTGCATGCGCCTGTCGCTTGCATCTGCTTACATGAATCTTGTCATAGGAGGGAACAATGTGCGGCATCGTGGGTTACATCGGAGCTCGTGAGGCATCCTCTATTGTCCTCGAGGGATTACATCGTTTGGAATACCGTGGCTACGATTCTGCTGGCTTGGCTGTCTTGCAGGATGGCCAATTGGTCCTGCGGCGAAGTGTTGGAAAGATCGAAAAACTGGCCGCGCTCCTTGTCCAACAACCCGCCCATGGCCATGTTGGGATAGGGCATACACGCTGGGCTACGCATGGCGAGGTTACCGAGGCAAACACTCATCCGCATACCGATTGCAGAGGCGAAATCGTCGTCATTCAAAATGGCATCGTGGAGAACTATCGCGAACTCAGAGAACAACTGCTGGCTGAGGGGCATGTCTTCCGCTCACAAACAGACACCGAAGTCATTGTCCACTTGATCGAAAAATACTACCATGAACAAGGTGATCTGGCCACTGCTGTGCGGCTAGCAGTAACCAGGTTGAAAGGCGCTAGCGCCATCGTAGTCCTCAGCGCACTGGAACCTCACCAACTTTTGGCTGTTAGACTGGGCAATGCTGGCGGCATCGTGGTAGGCTACGGCCAGCGTGAAATGTTCATCGCCTCGGATATGCCTGCCATCCTCGAATACACGCAAAGGGTGAGTTTTCTGGAGAACCAGGAAATGGCAGTTGTCACCGCTGACGGAGCACGCTTTTTCTCCTTATCCGGCGCTCCTTTGGCGAAGGATACCCATATTATTCCCTGGGATCCAGTGTCAGTAGCCAAGGAGGGCTACAAGCATTTCATGCTCAAGGAGATCGAGGAACAAGCGCGCTCAATTACCGATGCCATCCGTGGGAGGCTGGATTTGGATGCAGGCGAGGTACGCCTCGAAGGACTGCGTGCTTTCTCGACGGAGGAATTGCGAAGTATCCGCCGCATCCATGCAGTTGCCTGCGGCACTGCGTGGCATGCCGCGCTGCTCTCCAAATTTCTTATCGAGAAACTGGCACGCATCCCGGTAGAAGTGGATTACAGCTCTGAGTTTCGTTACCGCGACCCATTGCTGAAACCAAAAGAGGATATACTCCTCGTCATCAGCCAGTCAGGAGAGACCGTAGACACACTGGCAGCGATGGAAGAAGCTCGGAATAAAGGCGTGCGCAGCATTGCCATAGTCAATGTTGTTGGCAGCCAAGCGGCGCGCCTCGCAGACGGCGTCATCTATCTCAATGCCGGCCCAGAGATTGGTGTGGCTTCGACCAAAGCTTTCACTTCGATGCTCGTAGCCGCGTACTTGCTGGGGCTTTACCTCGGCCAGCAATGTGGTATTTTGGATAAACTACAAAGGGAAAGGCTATTGCAAAACCTGGTCGAATTGCCCGGTTTGGTAGGCAAAGTTCTAGCAAGGAATAACGATTACGAATTGCTCGCCCAGCGCTATTTCAAATGCCGTGATTTTCTCTACCTAGGCCGTGGCATCAATTATCCTATCGCTTTGGAGGGAGCCCTAAAGCTGAAGGAAATCTCGTACATCCATGCTGAGGGCTACCCCGCTGGCGAAATGAAACATGGCCCTATCGCGCTCATTGACGAGAACATGCCCGTGGTAGCCATTGCAGTGCGCGACCATGTGCGCGATAAAATGCTGAGCAATATCGAGCAGGTCCGTGCCCGCGGTGGCATCGTGATCGCTATTGCCACCGAAGGTGATCAGGAAATTGCGGAAAAAGCCAACCACACTATTTTCGTACCCGAAGCATCTCCATTGCTCACGCCGGTGTTAACCGTTATCCCACTGCAGTTGCTCGCCTACCATATCGCAGTGCGATTGGGCTGTGATGTAGACCAACCGCGCAACTTGGCCAAGTCGGTTACTGTGGAGTAAGGGAAATGCAACGGGGAAAGAATGCTCGCTGTGAGGCTGGCCGGAGTAAAGCATCCCGCGATACCGGGAGCAACACAAGCTACGCGCATCGCTTTGCCAGTTCAGGGCGACTGAACTCTCAACGCCCTCGACATCCTGAGCTCCGTTCCCTCATTTATCTGAGGATCAGCACGAACTCGCTCTTGCGCTTTTCAATCTGTCTCAGTACAGCTTCTATCTCCCCACGGTAGATGCGTTCAGAAGGGAGCGTCAAATCACAGGCCAGCATCACTTGCTGCCTGTTGCCAAATACTTGCGCAACGTCCTGTAGCAAAGCCACCAGACGGTATGGCGTGTCCATCAGAATGATCGGCAAGCGCATCTCCCGCAGGCGTTCCAATTCTCGACGACGCTTGTCCTTCTCACGGGGCAAGAACCCACCAAAGACAAAGCGCTCCATGGGGAAATCACAGACAGAAAGCGCTGCAGTGAGCGAGGAAGGACCAGGAATGGGCACCACAGATAAACCTGCTTGCACGACAGCACGCAGCAGAAAAAGCCCGGGGTCTGCAAAGACTGGCGTTCCACAATCTGAGATCAAAGCCAGCGATTTGCCTTGCGACAGTAGCTCTACAACACGGACTGACTCGCTCTGCTCGTTGTGCTCATTCACGACAATCAGTTCATTTTGGATACCCAGTTTAGCCAACAACGTGCTGCCTTCGCGATACTCCTCGCAAATGACTGCAGCAACACTTTGCAGCACCTCAATGGCCCTTAGGGTAATGTCCTTGGGATGCCCTATGGGTACAGCCACAACGAATAGACAACCTGGCTTAGGCATCAAATCTCCTGCTCCTTTGCTCATGACCATCCCTGCTTCACCTGCCTCGCGATCCGCAGTACATTATGCCTCACATTCCCATGCCTGGCAAGCAGGATCTGGTTTGGAATGAAGGATAGAGCAAGGGTATAATTGAATTCATGAGGATCGTTCTTGTTGGCCCTTTTGCCATGGAACCGAAACGCACAATGGCGGTACGTGCTTTGCCCTTGGGCAAAGCACTGGCAGCACGTGGCCACCAGGTCATGATGATCCTGCCTCCATGGGATCAACCTAGAGATACGGGAAAAGAGTGGGTAGAGGATGGAGTCCATATATGCAATGTACGACTCCCAGCATACATTCCGTTGTGGCGTCATATCGTGCTTACCTGGCGCTTGGTGCGGGCTGTGCTGCAGTATGATCCAGACGTTATCCACTGCTTCAAACCCAAATCCTATGCTGGCTTGGTTGCCTGGATAGTTTGGCAATTGAAGCGCATGGGGCAAACAAGAGTTAGGTTAGTGGTCGACACAGATGATTGGGAAGGTCCCGGCGGCTGGAACGAATTGGGGCGCTATTCCTGGGCACAAAAGCGCTTCTTTGTCTGGCAAGAACGGTGGGGACTGACCCACTGTGATGCGGTTACAGTAGCCAGCCGCGCACTGGAAACGATCGTCTGGAGTCTGGGAATGCCTGTAACAAAGGTGCATTATCTGCCCAATGGCTGGTGGCCAGAGGAGCATACTGTGGCTGAGCATGAAATCGCTGCGCTGCGCCAACAATATGGACTCGGTGATGCCCCGGTGGCATTGCTCTATACCCGCTTCTTCGAGTACCATATCGAGCGCGTGCTGACGATTATCCAAGGCGTGCTCGCAGACATACCTGAGACACGCTGGCTCGTGGTGGGCAAAGGCCTTTTTGGTGAAGAAGAGCAGTTGTTGGCAATGGCTCGCGAGCATGGGCTGGCGCCATATATCACCTACGCGGGTTGGGTACCACCACAGCAGCTACCTGCCCACTTTGCATTGGCCCAGGTAGCCATCTACCCTTTCGATGACACGCTGATTAACCGCACCAAATGCGCTGTGAAGCTCATAGATTTGTTGGCTGCAGGCGTACCCGTTGTTGCTGACAATGTGGGGCAGAATACCGAGTACATCGAGCACGGCGTTTCAGGGCTGTTGGTCTCCCCTGGTGATACGGAGCGCTTTGTAGATGCGACAGTGCAATTGCTGCGCGACCCAGCCTTAGCCAGCCGTCTTGGGAG
>JBMFPM010000169.1:0-5297 GCA_049969135.1 Anaerolineae bacterium | reverse complement strand
TCCTGGTAGTCTTTGTCCCACATAACGCGTGAGAAGACGGTATTGCGCTGGTCAAAGCGCGCTACTTTATCGGTTAAGAAGCGCGCATAGGTGGGCTGGTCTACACGCCTTGCCCCGGGAATCTTGCGCGCATGCTTGGCCAGGATATGCTTGACCAGTTCCTCCTGCGTGGAGAACCGCTCCGTACACGAGGGACAAGCCCAGAGCGCCGGTTCCCACATCACCAGAGTGGGAGTAGGCCGAACCCAGGTAGCCGTTGGCGTGGGCGTCAACGGAGGCAAAGGAGTCGGCACCCATTCGGGAGTGGGTATCTCGGCATCCTCCCCGGCAATTTGGCTGGGTATCAGCGTAGCCGTGTCTGTCGGGACAGGGGTAGAAGTTGCCGTAGGCGTTGGAGCAGGTGCGCAGGCTGCCAGCGCCTCGGCCGCTCCCAGAGACAAGCCCAACAGTGTGGCGTAGCGGATAAAGCTACGCCGGCTGAGGCGGCCTTGCTGCAATTCTGCCAACAACCGATTGACCTCTTTCAGCATACTGTTACCTATTCCTCCTATTCACCATTTCCGCTCCCGCTTCGTATTCCTTCTCTTGCTGAGCGGTCCCCCCTCGATCATTCCGAGCCGTTGCACGGCTAAGTCTCTCGTCTGCCTCATTGATGTGGATTCTGCCCGAGTTATAGTAGAGCGCTAAAGCACTCACTACCAACCTAAATGCGTGGGGCTGCACTGTGGTCCAGCCCAAGCAAAGATACTGTTTCCCTACTGTGATACTGAGTAATCCTTCCCATCGTATCCTGGGCAATGCTTCCCATTGTCATTCTGAGCCACGCTCCCCTATTGTCATTCTGAGCCTTGCCTTGAGCGCAGCGAACAAGAATCCCGCACAACTGGGGTAGGTTCTGTCCAAGTTACACGAGATGCTTCGCTTCGCTCAGCATGACACAAGGGGAGTTTTGTCATTCTGAGCCTTTCACCCTATTGTCATTCTGAGCCTTGCCCCCTATTGTCATTCTGAGCCTTTCACCCTATTGTCATTCTGAGCGCAGCGAAGAATCCCATGCAACTGGGGCAATTTTCCTCCTAGTTTCGCAAGACCCCTTTCGTTGCACTCAGGGCAAGCTATTCGCTCTCCCGCTCGTTGATGGCCGCGCACATCGAGACCTTACGACATTACTTCCGGCGCGGTTGCAGGATGCCGTGCACTACACTGGCTACCAAAGCCACGATGCCCCCTGCTCTGGTCAGGTACAGCCCCGTGCGCAACCTGGTGCTTACCTCCACTTTGGCAAACCCACCATAGTCGCCGATGCCATGGCCTTGGATGGGCACGTTAAAGCCCTCTGCGACTTCAGCAATCCTGCCCAGGAAGCGCGAGATGCCCAGCAAAATAATAATCCCACCCAGGGCAATTAGAATGCGGCCAGGCCAGCCGCGCAACACACTGCCCAATGCGACCAGCACAACAGCACCAATGAGTATCCTGGTCAGGAGCAGCATCTGCGGGCTGCGCTTGTAGCCTAAGAGCTCACGGAGTGGGCCAACAATCTGGTAAGGATAGATATCGCTTTCATTACCGAACAAGGTCAGGCTCCACCACGGGCGGGTAATGCCCACAACCATCAAGACTACCGCTACCAGAGCCAAAAGGTTAGGGAAGGAGAACTTGAGTTTCATCTGTCACTCCTTACACAGGCTAGTCAATCAGGCGTGTGAACCACTGCACTATCGTTCTCGAACGCGACAAGCGGATCATCCGCTCCCACAACCACGGATGCCGTGACAAGCGCGAAGCCAGCTTACGCCCTAGTCCGAACTTCCTGATGCGTGCATTCCATGGAGTAATATACCAATAATAGGGAGCGATAATGGGCTTCCACTTGCCGCTTACCAGCTTGATCACTTCCAGGGCTGCCAACGTTCCAGTGATCCATACGATAGGACATATCTGGGCATGTGGTACCTTATTCTCCACCCATTGTTCAAACCAGTCTTCGCGCCATTGGCCCTCTGTCACATAGTAGAGCAATAGCCGGCGCGCATCCGGGCGTGTAGTATACTCCTGCAACTCCTTGTAGCCAAACCCATAGGGCATCACCAAGCATTCCGCCACCGTAGGGCTGTCCGCCGTAAAGACCGAGACGCGCCCCAACGCTCCCACCGGATAAGCCATCACCGCCGGCTTGGATTTGCGGATGATCTCCAGTGCCACCAAGCTCAGCGGCCATTCGTCCATCACCGGGACGATGACATCGCCCAGCTTGGCAATCTCCTCGATTTCTTCATAGACCATGGCTCGCTCATAGACGGTTACATCCGCCTCTGGGTTAATGCAATGGATCTGCTCCGCGATACAGCGCGCCTTGTTCTTGCCAATGGTTTCGCAAAAACAGGCGATCTGCCGGTTCATGTTTGATGGTTCGTAGCTCTCTGGGTCCATAAGCACCAAGTGGCTTGCTCCCATGCGTGCAAGAGCGACTGCAATGACCCCTCCTATACCACCGCAGCCCACGATGACGATCCTGGCATCCCTGATACGACGTTGCTCCTCCTCAGTGAAGATGCCATAGTTGCGGTAGAAGAGCTCTTCATAAGTCCATTTCGTCTGTCCTTCCATCACCACACCCACTACCTGACTAGGATTGGAAACCTTGATTCACGCCAAGAAAGCCTCTGCTTCAAGTTGCGCCTGATGCTTCGGCTGCGCCTGATGCTTCGGCTGCGCCTGATGCTTCGGCTGCGCCTCAGCAGGGCGTAAGGAGCCATCAACGAATCAGGAAACGAATAAACGAATCTAGAGCAGCGCATTCGTTCATTCGTGCTCTTGTTCGTTGACGGCTGCATTCACCACAGCAAGGCTAACCGCCAACGAATAAAGCCCCCTCTTAACCCACATCATTCGTTTAGTCGTGCTCTTATTCGTTGATGGCTTCCACCCACATACGCAAAAGGCCCCAACCCGATGGAGGACACAGGTTGGGGCCCTTGCGTTCTCTCTCGGGACTAACCGGACTTAACGCAGTTTGGCTGCGTATGGTTCGGCGATGTCGTCAATCCCAAGGGCTTTGAGCGTATCGGCGAGCGGCACGCCCTTGTCCTCGCTCCAGCCTCTGGCTTTCCAGTAGGCAGGCAAAGCCTCGTTGTACAGCACCTCTGGCTTGCCCTCGTATGCTACCCTGCCTTTACCGATACCGGTAGGCAGTGGATCTTTGAACCAGCGCGGCGGGAAGAGGTTATCCCATTCCTTCTTCGGGTCTTTGATCCCCTGCGTGGTGAGGTTAAAGATCCTGGCCAGGGCATAGGCGCGGGCACCGACTTTCGGCACATCGTCCTCAGTAAAGTCGGTCCAGCCAGTGGCTGCCTGCACCATGGCGGCAATTTTGCCTGCCCAGTTGCCTGCGGCGAAGGAGCAGATGACCAGGGAGTTGTGCGTTGCCTGCGTGTTCTGCCCGGCGATGGCGGCCGGATAGTCCTTCTTCAAGAAGCCAGCACCACCGCCACCGGTATGCTCGCAGGGCCGCTCCACCGTTACGTACTCGAGAGCGTCCTTGTCAAAGCCGCGGACATCGTGCGCAGGCTGGGCATAGCGGTGGCCGGTCATGGCATAGTCCATGATCTCCGGCTTGCCCTTCTTCTCGGCAAAGTACTTGGCGGTCTCCCAAGTGCCCTTGGCGAGCACGGCGCCGATGCCTTCCTTGTGCACGATCTTCTTCACCATGGCATCCACGGCATGGACATCGCCCCACTTGAGGTCAATGCCATCCAGGTCCGCCGGGGTGATGAGGTTGCGCTGCCTGAGTTCCATGAGCATCGCCAGCAGGGCGCCGCCCTCGATGTAGCAAATGCCATTGTTGTCATGGATGGCGGTGGTGTACTGGGTCTTGGCGAGCGCTTCCATCAAATCCCAATGATCGCCAGTCCACGGATCGCTGGGGGTCTTGCCTTCCAGTTCACAGTAACCCAGGTTGCCTCCGACCATACCCATGGCTTCCCAGTCGGGCATGTCGGTGATGACGCCGTCCATGAGCGGGTCCTTACTGGTGATCTCGGTGAGGTACATGCAGTGCAAGGTACAGCCGGGGCATGCCATCTGCTTGACAAAGCTGGCGGCATCCATCCACGGGCCTTCCAGAGCCTTGACGACCATCGGATCCGCCCAGGCGCCCCACTGCCAGTTGCGGATGGGGAAGGCATCCTCGGAGTTGTTGACCCTTGCGCCAATGCCAGCCGTACCAAAGGAGCGCCAGAAGTAGTTCGTGGCTTCCGAGGCTTGGATTTCCCTGACCAGTTGCAGGAACTTGGCCTTGTCAGCCAGCATGTGGCCCTTGGTGCCGCGGATGACAATGCCCTTCAGATTCTTGGAACCCATGATGGCGCCCGCTCCATAGCGTCCGTGAGCGCGAGCACCCTCGGTGATGACGTTGGCGTACCAGACGCCGTTCTCGCCGCCGGGACCAATGACCCAGGCTGCCGCCAAGCGCTTGGCACCAATGCCCTTGCGCTTGACCGGGCGCAGTGCAGCCCACTCTGGGGTCAGATCGCGGTCGGTGAGGATGCTCTCGCGCCACTCAATGGGCGCCAACACAGACTTGAGCAGTTCCAGTTCGGCTTCTTCCGTGCCCTTGCCCCAGATATGGCTGGCATCGCGGATCTCGATGTTGTCATCCACCACCGCGATATAGACGGGCTTATCCGACTTGCCCACGACCTGGATGCCGTCCCAACCGGCGAACTTGAGCTCCGCTGCCGCCCGACCGCCCGATGTGGTAACGGTCATAAAGTTGTACGCGCTCTTGGTGACGATCGTGGACCGAGCATTGGGCCCTATTCCGGTGACTGGCCCGATCAGGAACTGCACCATGTTCTGCGGGCTAAATGGCTCCACTTTGGGGTCAATAATGCCTTCCGAGACCATGAAGTAGAGCCCCAGCGCCTCGCCGCCAAGGAATTTCTTGTACACCTCCACGGGCGGCTCGATGACGGTTACTTTTTTCGTGGTCAGATCAACACGCGCGATCTTCCCTGTCACACCCTTTAACTCGGCCATTATACGTCCCTCCTCTCCGCATACAACTTGGCATAGGTAAGCTCAAAGTACTCTTCTGGCGTGTGCGCCCAATAGCGGCCGTTGGTCTGCAACGGCACGAACAGCAGCGCGCCAGGCTCGGGGCAGACCTCGACACAGGTGGGCAAACCGCCGCAACGCGTGCAAATTTGCGCCTTCTTCTCGATGGGGTCATAAGAGATGCCGCTGCCGAATTGATCCTCGCAGACCTCCAGGCAGCGCCCACAGAGGTCGAGGCC
>JBMFPM010000168.1:0-5298 GCA_049969135.1 Anaerolineae bacterium | reverse complement strand
GGAAGTTTGTGCAGGAGAACGGTTATCCCCCCACGATTCGCGAGATTGGGCGGGCGGCGAATATCTCTTCAACCTCGGTTGTCAACTACAATCTGAATATCTTACAAGCCAAGGGCTATATCCAGCGCGATCGAGAGGTTTCGCGCGGCGTGAAGCTGCTTGACAAGAGTGTGCTAGAGCAGGCGCTGGTATACGATCCAGGCATTGTGCAAGTGCCAGTGCTTGGACGCATTGTGGCCAGTGAGCCGGTTCCGATCCCTGATGAGCCTTTTTCGCCTTTGGATGTGGATGAGAGCATTGCTTTGACCCGCGATATTGTGCAAGAGCAGGGACCTATTTATGCTCTACAAGTCAAAGGAGATTCCATGATTGATGCACTGGTCTACGATGGGGATATCGTCATCATGAAAGCCCAAAAAGAGGCTAGAAATGGTGACCTCATAGCGGCTTGGCTAAAAGCAGAGAAGGAGACCACCCTCAAGCGGTTCTACTGGGAAGGTACGAATCGCGTGCGTCTACAGCCGGCGAATCCCAATGTGAAGCCTATTTACGTTCATCCTTCCAATCTAGAGATACAAGGCAAGGTCATCGCCGTTATTCGTCAGCTCTAACTCAGTATGGTGTTCGGATAGGAAGGGAAATTTTTGGGCTTACGGATAGAACATTTGTTCTAACCAGGAGGTACAGCATGGAGCGGAGGTTGCTAGAGTTTCAAGCTAATCAAATTGAACTGGTCTTGGCCAGCCATCGCATCCCCTCGCGCGTCGTGGGCGGCACCGTCACCCCGCACACGGTGCGCTTCCAACTGGCCACGCGCATGGATACACGCCTGGCACAGATCAAGAACCTGGCTGAAGAGCTAGCCCTCTCCCTGCATGCCCCATCTTGCCGTGTGGTGCGCAACGGCGGCATGCTCCACATTGAAATTCCACGCACAGAAGCGCTTCGCGTGTCCTTGCTCGACCTTTGCCGCCGTCTGGCCTATGCTCCGCCTTGTGCGCCAGTGCTGGGCGTGGATGAAACGGGCACGCCTCTGCTGTTGAACCTGCGCAGCCCGGATGTTGCCCATGCCCTCATCTGCGGCACGACCGGGTCGGGCAAGACGGCTCTGGCGCGGGCAATGGCTCTTTCCCTTGCCTTGCACAACACGCCACAGCAGGTGCAACTGCTCCTAGTTGACCCCAAGGGGCGGGGCTTCAGCGCCCTCTCTCCACTGCCCCACCTGCTTTGCCCGCCCGTGACGGCCATCGAAGAAGCCCTGGGGCGCCTGACCTGGCTGGTAGAGGAGATGGAACGGCGCGATGCAGAAGGCATCAGCCAACCGTGGTGGGTAGTGTTTTTGGATGAACTGGCGGACTTGCTCATGGTGGGAGGCAAGGAGATGGAGTTTGCCTTGACGCGTTTGTCGCAGCGTGGGCGTGAGGCAGGCATTCACCTGGTGGCGTGCACGCAGAAGCCGACGGCGGCGGTCATCGGATCGTTGACCAAAGCCAACTTTCCGGTGCGGCTGGTGGGTTCAGTTACTTCAGCGGAGGAGGCGCGGGTGGCGGCGGGGGTAGCAGGTACGGGAGCGGAGCGGTTGCAGGGGCGAGGGGATTTCTTGTTGGTTTTGAAAGGGCAGAGCACGCGCTTTGCAGCGGCGTATGTCTCGCCACAGGAGGCGCAATGGGAAGCGCTGCGCTTGCAGCAAGCGGCGCGAGGGGATGGGGGAAAGTTGGTGGTGAGGAGGATAAAGTGAGGAGTGGGTGTGTTACGTATTGCGTATTGCGTGTTCCGTATTGCGTTTAGAGGAGGTTTAGATGCGTAAGGTAGCAATTGCAGTGGTGTTGGCATTTGCGGTGACGCTGGCGGTGGTGGTGGGGCAGCGCATGAGTGCGGAGGCGATGGCGGTCGTGGTGGGGGTGGTATGCGGGGTAGCGGCGGGCATTCCCATGAGCGTGCTGCTGATGCTCATCCTGACCCGCCGGGAGCGCCAGGTGGAGGAAACCTATGGGCAAGGTGGACGCTATGGCGCTTACCCACCGGTGGTGGTGATCCAAGGTGGCTCACCGGCGCCGAACGGCCTTTTGCCACCCTATTATCCCACTCAGGCAACAATTCATGAATCCTCGCCAAGAGAATTTCGTGTTGTTGGTGGGGATGACGACTAGCACAAATGGTAACTGCTTGTTCAGGAGCGAAGCATGGAAATTGGGTTGCTTTGGTTCGACGACAATCCCAAAATACCACTTGCTACCAAGATTGAAAATGCGGCGCGTCGCTATCGGGAGCGGTTTGGGAAATCACCCAATGTTTGCTATGTGCACCCCAAGACCTTAGCTGGCGCGCAGAACTTGCCAGCATATGTGCGGGTGATCGAGTCAATCAGTATACAGCCCGATTGCTTTTGGATAGGGGTGAACTCATCTTGACTGTTCAGGGGGTTTGCTCGCCTCAAAGCGGTAACCCACCCCTCGTACGGTACGCAAACGCAGGTGTTTTCCAGGCTCGTCTTCGATTTTCTTTCGCAGCCAGCTTACATGCACCTGCAATGTCCCGATGTCACCATCATAGTCAGTGTGCCACACTTTTTTCAGGATGGTTTTATGGCTTAATACCCGGCCGGGGTTGCTCATGAACAACTTGAGAAGCAGACATTCTTTGGGAGTCAAGTGATAGGTATGGTCTCCCTTGGTCACACAACGGGTTCGCAGATCGAGCACCAAGTCTCCGTCACGTAATGTGCGCAGTTTGTGTCTCCGAGGGGTTGGCTTGCTCTTCAGGGTATTCTCTACAATTACCAGCAATTGGTGAAAATCCACCGGCTTAGAGAGGTATTGAATCCCCTCAATTTCACTGAGCTGGCTCGGATTCTCTATGAGGGCAATAATGGGCGCAGTGGTTACACTCCTTATAAGCTGACAGGCTTCAAATGCTTTTGCACCAGTAGTGGGCACTTCGAATAGGATCAGGCTGGCTTGGTATTTCCGTGCCTGTCTGAATGCATCCTTGCACTTTACTGCGGTGATTTCGTAACCCCTTTGTGATAGGTTTCTGCTCAGTAGACCGCTGATGAAACCTTCATCCTCAATGATCAGGATTTCCTTTGTCATGGCAGATGCCTCCCACTGCTGAGCACGAAGGGGTGTGAATGAGAACAGAAATGTTTGGTGCCCATTGCCTCTAGTTGAACCGGAAAGACAGTCTCACCTGTACACAATACTTTCGTTATGATGGCTTTTGTCCAAGACCTTAGAGCGACAGCATTCGTCACTGTGAGGTCATCTTACAAAGTCTCCTGAAGCGCTCAGGGAAGGGGAACCACATGAGCCATTATACAACAAGATTGAATTTGCTGCAACAGAGCACACGAAGCATTGTAGTAATTCGAGGTGCTCCTCTCAAAACTTGACAAATTGGACTGAATATGCTATTATATGATTAGTCCTATATAATATTGAGCATATAATAAATCCAATAGAGGACGACTATGTCGTTGGAACATGCTATTTTAGGGTTCTTGTATTATATTCCGCTCACAGGTTACGATCTCAAGAAAGCATTCGATGCCTCGGTACACCATTTCTGGCCAGCCGACCAGAGTCAGATTTACCGTACCCTAGCCCGACTGGCAGAACGGGGTTGGGTTGAGGCAAAAGTAATTCAGCAGGAGAACCGACCACCGCGGCATGTATACTCTTTAACTCAAACCGGGCGGGAGGAATTGCGACGCTGGCTCACAACAGAACTTCCTCCTGAAGAGGTCCGTATTCCCTGGCTGGTGCAAGTCTTCTTTTCTGGACAACTTTCTGACGAAGAGATCATCGCTACTCTTGAACGGGTAGCCGCGCAACTGCGGGCAAGGCTTCAGCATGCGCATCAGATTCCTGAAGACAGCGCTGCCTACATTGAAGCAGTCGGTTCTCCTCGAGAGAGTTTTTTCTGGATGCTGACTCTAGACTACCGCATTAAGGTGATGGAGGCAGAGCTGGCGTGGGTTGAAGAGACCATCAAACGTCTCCAGTGTAAAGAGCTGCCTCCCACTGGGAAACAGCGGGAGCAAGTTTCCATAACTCCCTGAGCAATAATCCAGGTAACTGGATCATCATATTTGCACAGAGGAGGTGTGGATATGCTGAGTTGGAAGGACGTTTTGGTGCAACAGGAGCGCTACAAGGACGCTTTGCGCGAAGCGGAGAAGGAGCGACTGGTGCGACAAGTCTTGGCAAGATCTGTCATAGGCCGCCGCTTCTATTTGCAAGCCCTAGCTTGGCTCAGTAACCCACTGTTTTTCTGGCGCTACCATCTACGGGAGCGCTATGGTACTGCATCGTAAGGAAGATTCAACCACGTCCAGATAAAAGGAGCAGATTTTTCTTCAACTCCCCAGCATCTTCGTCTTGGCCCGCAGCAGGGAAAGCCCTGCGCGGGCAATTTCCTGGTCCCCAGAATATTTCTCCGTAATAAATACGCGACAAAAGTGCTGAAAAGCTGCCCCGAGCGGTTTCCAAGGATTGGATTCAATGCAAGCCCGTGAGTTGCCCTGCCGGACCACAGACAGTGTCTACTATATTTTGACAACTAGGCTCTCTGCATTATAATTTTCCTACCTAGATATATTTTCATCATATCACGCTTCGCTGGGCACCGGGGCTGGTTTCGTGCAAAGGGGCACGTTTACAACGGGACTCAAAAGCCTCAGGTAGCTGGAAACAGTACGTGCAGGCTTTTTTCGTGTAGATTGGGAATCAGAAATAAGCAACCACTCAAGGAGGAGCTATGGGCAAAAACATTGTACAGAAAATTCTGGAACCACACATTGTCGAGGGCAAGTGGGAACCAGGCAAGGAAATCGGCATCAAGATTGACCAGACACTGACCCAGGATGCCACCGGCACGATGGCTTATCTGCAGTTTGAGGCCATGGGCGTGCCCAGGGTCAAGACAGAACTGTCGGTCAGCTATGTAGACCACAATACTATCCAGATTGGTTTTGAAAATGCCGATGACCACAAGTACTTGCAGACTGTGGCGGCGAAATATGGCATTATCTTCTCGCGTGCCGGCAACGGGATATGCCATCAAGTTCATCTGGAACGCTTTGCCAAGCCTGGCAAGACACTCCTTGGTTCCGATTCTCACACGCCCACCGCCGGCGGTGTGGGTATGATTGCTATCGGCGCTGGCGGACTTGACGTCGCAGTAGCCATGGCTGGCGGGCCATTCTACCTTACCTGCCCACGTGTGATCCGCATCAATTTGCATGGCAAGCTGCCGCCGTGGGTTTCGGCAAAAGACGTCATCCTCAAAGTATTGGAA
>JBMFPM010000167.1:0-5317 GCA_049969135.1 Anaerolineae bacterium | reverse complement strand
CGCAGGTGTCGCACATGCTCATTCTGCGCAGCATATTCAGCTACCACAGCGGCTGTCTTGTCGTCGGGACATACCACCAGCACTTCGTAATCGCTGGGCAAATCTTGTGCCAAAAAAGCTTCGATGGCGCGTCCGATAGTCTTTTCTTCGCGATAGGCAGTAATAATAATCGTAAGCATCTTATTCCCCGTCTTGCCTTGGTTCCTAGTTTAGCACACAACAGCAGCAGTACCAAGTACGGCTCTTGTCATTCTAACCAAAGTGACGAATTTCTCGGAGTGTACGGCAATAGGATACGAGACCTTGACGAGATATACTCAGGTGTGCTACAATGATAACCAGATTGTAATATGTCACTAGCCGATAAGAGAATGCACAGTATTTTGCCATTGTAATTTAGCACGTGTAAAGCGTTATTCCGGAGCCGTATATGAAACAAGCCGCTGCCAAAACTGGGACAAAAGAAGAATCAAAGCCAGACTGGCTGGATGAAATCATCCAACGCATCGTGGCTGTGGCTGCACCAGAGAAGATCATCTTATTTGGCTCAGCAGCGCGGGACGAGATGGGGCCAAACAGCGATGTGGATTTACTGGTGGTGAAATCGGGCATTGCCCATCGAGGTCAAATTGGCCGAACTCATTTACATGAACCTCTTTGGGGTAGGCCGAGCCGTTGACATCGTGGTAGTCACACCTGAGGACATTGAGCTGTATAGGGATTCCATTGGTTTAGTGATTCGGTCAGCATTGCGAGAAGGAAAGGTAGTCTATGCTCGGTGAGCATTTTGCACCTGATGATCCACGGGAATGGCTAAACCGCGCCTATAGCAATCTGATCAGAGCCCAAGAAGGGATCCATATTCCAGGAATCTAGTTGGAGAACCTCTGCTTTGACGCTCAACAGGCAGCAGAAAAGCAATCAAGGCTCTGTTGATTTACTGAACGTACCCTTCCCCTACGTCCATGACCTAGCTTTGCTCCTCTCTATTGTTGAGCAAAGTGGTCAAGAGGTTCCACCACGAATGCGACACGCAGCCCGGCTGACGCGCTATGCAGTGCTTACTCGCTACCCTGGCATCTTGGAACCGGTGACACAAGAGGAATATGAAACAGCCGTTTCTATTGCAAACGAGATTGTGAAGTGGGTTCAGGAGATTGTTTATCAACAGAAAACCGATTAAGGATGCTTATTTGCAAAGTGAGTTTCTAAGAACATCCCAAGTTCGCTAGCATTAGATGCTTTTCGGATTGTTTTCTTGATGGCCTTCTTACCCTCACAATAGCCCTGCCAATGAACCAAAGGTGATGAACAAACGCACTCTCTTTGAACGCCTTAAAGTGGAAAGGATCCATATCGCTCCTCGTGCGCTGGAGCTATCGCCACCTGAAGTGCAGCGTCTGTTTCCCCATGTTTGGGCGCCGTTTGAGGAATTGTTAAGGCTGTTGCGTCCATTCCCCGCTGGTTTGATGCGTTTCTGGTTAGCACAGCCCGGTGGCCATGTTGTGATCACGCATTTGCCCTCGTGCTATATCGTTGGGGAGCAAGAGCTCAAGGGGCATCCATTGTACCATGTCGCCTATGTGAGGCTGTCTGATCTGGCAAACAACTCGCTGGAAGCTCTGGTACCCATAGGGCATCTGTTCGACCATTTGCTAGGGAGCGCCGGGAAAGAAGAAGGCCCTTGGCTTTCGGAGGGAGGGGGCATCAACCGCGGCTTGCAGGAAGTTGGCGCCAGCATTATCGCATTATTTCCACTGGGATACGGCTTTGATCCCGAGGCTTGTCGTAATGTGCGCTCCTACTTTGCTCGTTCCTTTGCCCTGTACCTGCACGACCGGCGCGCTTTGAATGTGGCTGATCCTCGGATGGAAAAGCTGCTCAGGACGAGCTTGTTTGCAGATGCTTTCTGGAGCCGGCTAGCGAGAAACGCTACCCTGCAGCAATAGCCTGTTCCGTGCTGTGCCCTCAGCCGTTCTGAGCGGGCATTAATCGAAAACTACCACTTCCTTCCCGGCGAGCTTTTCCACAATCTTGGCTGCGATGAGCTCCATGTGCGAGTTGTATTTGACAAAGTCCAGGTTGTCCGAGGGAACGGTGAGTACCGGACACAGGGAGAAGCGCTCAATCCACTGCTCGTAGAGCTGATTCAATTGCTCCAGGTATTCAGGGGAGACATCCCGCTCAAAATCGCGTCCGCGCATGCGGATGCGCTGCATCAAGGTGGGCACGGAAGCCCGTAGGTAGACGACCAGGTCAGGCGGAGGGAGAAACAGCGTCATCGCTTCATACAGTTCACGGTAGGTGCGATAGTCCCGTTCGGTCATATGCCCCTGGCGGTACAGGTTCTCAGCAAAGATCTCGGCATCTTCATAGACACTGCGGTCCTGTACCACGGTACCTGGTCGGTCTAGGATTTGACGGTGATGGCGCAAGCGGCGCGAGAGGAAGAAAATCTGGGAGTGGAAACTCCACTGGCGCATATCCTTGTAGAAATCGGCCAGATAAGGGTTGTCATCGACAGCCTCGTAGAAAGCTTCCCAGCCTAACCTCTCACTCAGCAGCGCTGTAAGCGTTGACTTGCCTACTCCAATATTCCCTGCAATAGCGATAAACTTTTTCATCTGGCCCTCCTCACTCATGTTTAGAATGGCGATATCCTTCCTGAATCCTGGCCAGATAGGCTTCTTCCAGACTAATCCCCAGGTCATTCGCCAGCCGTAGCAGACAAGCTAAGGAACTGGCTAAACGCTCTTTCAGGACAGCGATGCGTTCCTGCAGAGCGCGAGCCTGCGCTTCCTCACGGTTGCCAACCTGCTCCAGCCATTTCTCTTGAGCAATCCAGACTTGGCCCAACTCGCTGGCGATATGGCCCACTTCTGCCTGTAAGGCGATGAAATCACGGTACAGGTCGCCCTTGGCTCCAGCCTCTAGGTCTGTCGTGCGATGCCAGTACTGTAAATCGCTTAAACGACGCCGTCGGCCTTCGAGGATCGCCCTGCCTCGCTCCTGCGCTGGCGTCTCTATCTCCAGCAGTGGGCGCTGGTGTGTGCCCGCGCCCAGTGCCGACTTGATACGCTCCAGCACATAGGCCAGGTCTTCTTCATTGCGCACGATATTGAGATTATTCGTGTCAATGGTGAGCACAGGCGTTTGGTTATACGAGGCAAAAAACGATTCATACGCTTGCATCACATCAGCCAAGTACTCACTGGACATGGCACGTTCGTAAGTCCGGTCACGTATCGCGATGCGTTCCAGTAACACATCCAAATTAGCGCGCAAATAGACCACCAAGTCAGGCAGAGGAATTTTTTCTGCCAGCACGCCGTGGAGCGTTTCGTACACTGCCAGTTCGTCGCCAGAGAGGTTCAAACGGGCAAAGAGTTGATCTTTGGCAAAAGTATAATCGCTGACCAAAGAGGAGCGCTGCAGTACCTTGGCAATGACATCGTGTTGCTGGCGATAGCGGCTGAGCAAGAAAAAGATCTGCGTCTGAAAGGCATACTTCGCGCGGTCGGTATAGAATTTGCTAAGGAAGGGGTTCTCCTCAAAGACCTCGAGCAGCAGCTCCGCATCCAGTTGTTTGTGGATCAGTCGCGCTAATGTCGTTTTCCCTACACCAATGGGGCCTTCAATAGCTACGTAGTATGTCTCGGGCACAGTTACCTCCTATTCTGGGCAGGAGAAGTGGGAAGAATGCTTATACCCTCTGGCACTGTTCTCTGGCGCATAGGATAGTACACCCAGGGACAAATGTCAAAAATTCAACTGCGACGTGTGCATTGTAGCAATTGACAGACATGGGCTGAGGCGTATAATGAGCGTTGCAGCGCCGCAATTCAAATCTTGCAAAGGAGGGGCAAATGTACAAATTTGGTTCGCATGAGTGGGTCAAAGCACTGCAAGAAGCAATCAATGCCAGTGAAGCCTATGCAGAGGCAGCGAAAACGTGGGAGGGCGACTTTTACTTCATCGTTGAACCAGGCGGGCCCATTGAGAAAGAGATGGTGATGTACATGGATCTGTGGCATGGCAAGTGCCGCGAAGCAGCCGTATACGAAGACCGCTCGGCAAAGACACCCGCTTTCGTCATTAGTGCCCCGCTGAGTGTGTGGCGGAAGGTAATTGACAAAAAACTGGATCCCATTCAGGGCATGATGACACGCCAAATGAAGATCCAGGGCGACATGGTCAAGATCATGAAAGCCGTCAAGGCAGCCAAAGAATTGGTGGAGTGCACGACCAGGGTTCCGACCGAATTCCCTGAGTAGCACCAGAGTTTGGCTGTTTATTTATCTGGAAAACTCACAACGCGAAGGATACAGCGAGTGTTTCCTCTTTGTTGCTGTATCTCTCTGAAAGGAGGAGCACAATGTGGTACTTTAACAGCCCCTTGATTGTTTTTGGCGAGGAAGCGTTGAGTGAATTATCGCGCATTGAAGGCAAGAAGGCTTTTATCGTTACCGATGCCAATATTGTCCGGCTGGGCTATGTAGAGATGGTCGGACAACAACTGCGTGTAGCGGGGCTGGAATATCAGGTCTTTGCTGAGGTAGAGCCCGATCCTTCCTTGCAGACTGTACACAGAGGCGCAGAACTGCTGCGTCAGTACGGGCCAGACTGGATCATTGGTCTTGGGGGAGGCTCCTGCATGGATGCAGCCAAAGCCATGTGGGTGCTCTACGAACACCCTGAGGTGGTGCCAGAGGGGATTAACCCGGTCGAGCCACTCAAGTTGCGGCGAAAAGCGCGGTTGATCACTATCCCCACGACAAGCGGCACTGGTGCTGAGGTCACCTGGGCGATTGTGCTGACGGATACGCAGGAGCAGCGCAAATTATCGCTTGGCTCGCGTGAAAACATGGCAGATATGGCGATCGTTGATCCGGTATTCGTCGCTGCATTGCCGCCGCAGATCACTGCCGATACCGGCATGGATGCCTTGACGCACGCCGTAGAGGGCTATACCACTGCCTGGCACAATGATTTTTGCGATGGCTTGTGCCTTATGGCAACCAAATTGATTTTTAGCTACCTGCCGCGTGCAGTGGCTGATGGCAAAGATAAGGAAGCGCGTGAAAAGATGCACAACGCGGCATGCATTGCTGGCCTAGGCTTTGGCAATGCCCTCGCTGCAATGGCTCATGCCATGGGCCATTCCCTAGGTGCAGTGTTTCACATGCCCCATGGCCGCGCGGTTGGGCTGGTCCTGCCTTATACCATCGAGTTCACCGGGGAAATGATGGCAGAGCGCTATGTGGATATTGCCCGTTTTGTGGGCTTCTCTGTTGCATCGTCCCAAGAAGGTGCTCGT
>JBMFPM010000166.1:0-5338 GCA_049969135.1 Anaerolineae bacterium | reverse complement strand
CGCGCGGGTAGCGCACGCGGTCGGCGTCCATGTCCAGCAACAACTGGCGCGGCACGCTCTTTACAAAAGCGCGCACTTCATCGCGCAAGGCACGTTGTTTCTCTGTCAGCAAGGGTTCCAGCATTCTGGCCTCCTTTGCGTGTTCTTCTAGATTGCCTTCAGGCGGCGGCCACCGTACCGAACAGCTAACTCTGCTAACCTCTGATCACCACCAGGGACGTTGGCACTTAGCCAGATAGGAGGCTCTACGCCAACATCGTGGAGACGCTTTGCTACCTCAGCAACTAATGCTTGCAAGATGGCAGCGCCGACCACAGTAGATAGTGGGGCGGCTTTCGGAAGCCCTGGAGCAATCTCGACGCAAGCGTCACCGGGTATGACGCAGTTATCAATCACCAGGTCCGCCACTTCGAACAGGCGCTTGCCGCTGGAATGGCGCGACTTGGCTTGACTAGATTGTTCCAGGGAAGTGAGTGCGATTACTTTCAAGCCTCGTGCTTTTGCTTCCATAGCTGCCTCGATAGGCGCGGCATTGATGCCTGATTGGGAAACCACAATGAGCACTTCCCCTGGGCGCAAGTCGTAGCGGTCCAGTACCAGTTTGGCATACCCTTCCATGCGTTCCAAGGCGGTACTACGGGTAGGCGGGCCGCCGCCCATCAAGCTGAAGTTGATATCGAGGATCGCATTGACCGGTGCCAAGCCCCCGGCGCGGAACATTAGCTCTTCTCCGAGGAGTTGGCTATGACCTCCGCCGAAAATGTGCAGCACTCCATCAGCTTTGAGCGAATCAGCGATCCATTGTGCCGCCTGGTCCAGGGCTGCGCTTTGTGTTGTCATGACCTTCTCGAGTGTTGCAATAGCTTTGTGGAAATAGGTAGTCGCTGCTTCCAGCATGAGATGCCTCCCTACAATGTAATCAGGACGGCAAGGCGCTCTGATACAAGGCGCACTGCCGTCCTGTGAGTGGGCTGTTGTGTGGGTTGGTATATCGGTTTGAATCTGCTCGTGTTATCTCTGTAGGCGTAGATTCTCATTGCTCCCTTTGGAATGGCCAGCCATGCAAGCATTAGAGAGTTCCGCACTGCGTATCTGTGATACAGTATAACCCCGATTGTACGAATGTCCAAACGTGCTGTTTGATGCCAAAGCGGTGCATCCATTTGACGTTTATCCTTCTGTATGCCATAATTCGTGATAAGATCCCTTCTAAAGGGATATTGGTCACGATGATGTTTTACTACCAGTAAGCAATTGTTTATGAGCCTTGGCGCGTTGGAAGGGGAGATTGTACGCTCTTTTGCAGGAGGGATATCCTATGAGCACCACTCGCTTGTCCCCACAGCAGTTGCGCAGGATGGTCATTGGACGACTGCTAGCATCAGTGCTCGCCCTTGCGGCGATGTTTTTCCTGTCTGCCGGAACGATTCATTACTGGGAAGCCTGGGTCTACATGGCCATCTTGTTCATTCCCATGACCTTCTTCGCAGCCTATCTCCTTCAGTACAACCCTGTACTTCTGGATCGAAGGATGAAGATGAGAAGGCGCAAAATGGTTTTGACAGGCCTGGTTTTATGGCTTCTGTTGGCCCTGCTTGTCGCTCCGGCTTTGGCAGAAACCTTTGGCGCGAAGGTGAGCTTTACCGGCCTGGTGGTCCGGGATGAAAGACCTTCCTGGCGATATTGTGGCAACCACTTCGTTATTATCCAGGTGCGGGAGATCAGGCAGAACCCTGGCAACCAGTTGAGTATCGGGCAGGAATTGCCCGTGTATTATGCGGCTGCTCATGGTCTACGTAGTGGCGACGTTGTGGATGTCCGAGGCACCTCTTGCCTTACCGGTGGGCCCATGCAGTGCGTGGGGAGTGTGGTTGTGCTCGCAGGGCAGGGTGATTATATCGGCTTTGCCGTGCAAGTCATGGCCGATATCAATGGCGATGGCATAGTCAACCTCCTTGATCTGGTGGCTGTCGCTTTGGCGTACCGTGCGAGTGGGCTAGTGGTTGACCAAAGAGCAGATGTCAACCGGGACGGTGTGGTCAACCTGCTTGACCTGGTGCTAGTTTCCAGAAACTATGGTCGGAGCTGGGGCGAATAATCTTTCCATTGTACTGCTGGCCACTGCAGAGCGCTTGGCTATTGTGGGGAAGAGAGGCAACTGTACTATGCGCCCAAGGTGCTTTACCGCATGCGCGAGGGGCGGGCATTGCTTATTCTAGCTTTCTTTGTGGGTGCTGCGTTTCTGGAGTTTGCCACCAGAGGAACTACCGTGGGTTTCTAGAAGTTGCTTATCTTAGCTGTTGAAGCGTTGAGGCAATGAGACTGTGCTGATCCATCGCTACCTGAGGATTCCACGTACCCGCGTTGTCCTGGCTTTTCTGCTGTTTAACTTGGTGGCGGGTATCCTCTTTGTTGGTGGAGCGTTGCTGGTCTCATTCATGCGCTCTTTTGGCACTACGCCCGCTCAATTAGGCATGGTCCTGGGCGCGGGATGGGTGGCTAGTGTCCTGGGGGCATTGGCAGGTGGGTATCTGACTGATAGCATTGGCCCTCGGCATACTATCCTCCTCGTCGTCGCTCTGGCTGCTGTATCCTTGTTTGGCAAATCGCTCTCCAGACATTGGCTACAAGCGGGAGTCTTTTACCTTTTGACCATGGGTACACAAGCCGCTACTTCCCCCGCAGGGATGGCACTGTTAAGAATTGCAGTAGGCGATGAAATGAGCAGTGCTTTGGGTCTCCTGAACACAGCCTTCTGCATTGCCGCGGTACCTGGCGCAGTGTTGACGGGATGGGTTGTCGCAAAATGGGGATGGCCGGTGCTTTTCATGGGCAAATTTACCCTCTACCTACTTGTGTTGCCTGTTCTTTACCGTTGGCTGCCGGAAGGACAAGCCGAAAGCCGGATGCAGGATGGGGGAGTTCATTGGCAAGATGCGTTGGGCTATCCGGCATTGCGCTGGATTTGCGCCAGCGTTTTTCTCCTGACTTTGGGGGCGTACTGTCATGGCTTTTATCCCTACTATGTTCAGGAACGCTTTGCTGCCGATGTCCAGAAGCTGGCTTGGTTTGATTCCATCTACAATATGGTGTGGATGCTTTCCAACTGGCCGGCCGGGATGCTTGCTGACCGTGTTGGAGCTGGCCGTATCGCAACGGCTGGCTACGCACTAATGGGATTGTCTTGGCTCTTTTTCCCTTTTGGGCCATCGCTCCTTTTCCTGTATATATTCTATGCCATTTACTGCTTGGGAAATTCGCTAGGGTTCTATGCCACCGTTTTTGCTCAGAATGTGGTTTCAGAGCAATTCAAGGGACGAGCTGTGGGACTGTTCGATGCTGCAATGTATCTGGGTAGTGCCATGGGAGATGGAGTAGGTGGCTTGTTGTGGCAGGGATTGGGAGCGCGCTTTTCCTTTGCCTTGGCAGCAGTGGCCAACTTCGTAGGCAGTCTCTTGCTCTTCATTGCACGGCGCAGAGGGCAGAAGGGAGCTGTATAAGATGGGAGGCCGATTTGTTGCACAACTTTTTCTCGGGACACTAGATGAGGGAGGGCAGAAGAAGCTATCATGGGTATCCCTGAATTTCTTTTACGCAAATTGTATGTGCGTGATAGCTATGTAGAGTACCCGGATGGATTCTCGTTCGCTTTGCTGAACAGCTTTGTGTTGGCGCATCTGACAGAACTAAAATTGGAGGGGGATGGCCAGTCCATTCCTAGTGTATCTATCTTAATCCAAAGTCCGGGGCAAAATGAGCGCAGTGCTGATTCCATTACGCCAGCGACTCCCTATGTTTTACCTGTAGGGACGCAAGTTACGGTACGAGTGTGTGGTGTCCCTTTGCACCCCCGAAAGCTGACCATCCGTGCCAAAACACGAGAGGCAGGCCTCATCTCTTTTACACTTGTGCTAGGGAGAGACCACCCATCCCGTGCGGAGGAAGTAGGGCCTGCTTCAAGTCCCCAGGAGATTGCTCATCCCCTAGCTTTACATTTTTCCGAACGTGATTGGGAGCGCGTTCAGCATGATTGGAAGGCATGGTGGGCGGGAGAGTTGGCGCGACCATTAGTGGTGGCAATGGGTGGGACAGCAGCGGACTTTTCCGAGATCCTCCAGAATTATCCGCTAGAAGTTCCGGCAAACCAGGTGCTGGAAAGCCATCGCACAGCATTGGAAGCGGCACGCTACTATGGCGACGCGTATCCCAAATGGTGGCCTAACTTTGGGCCAGGGGTACTAGCTGCTTTCCTGGGAGCTGAGGTACGGTGGGAACCAGAGACAGCCTGGTTTGAGCCGCTTGCATTTACGTCTCTTGCCGACTTGCATCCTATGTATAACCCCGATAATATCTGGTGGCGACGGGTACAGGAATTCGTGCGCGGCGCGGTAGCTGCCTGGGGCAACCAGGTTGCAGTAGGCCATACCGATTTAGGGGGACTCCTGGATGTGCTGGCCAGTTTACGTGGCACCTCGCAGTTGTTGCTGGACTTGTACGATGCGCCACAGGAGGTGGAGCGCTTGGAAGCTGAGCTCACCACACTGTGGCTGCGCTACTATGACGAGTTGTGTGCGCTGATCGAACCGGCGGGGCATGGGACGACCTGTTGGGGACCTTGCTGGTTTCCAGGCCGGGGGTACATGTTGCAGAGCGATTTTTCGTATATGATTTCGCCGCAGATGTTTGAACGTTTTGTTCTGCCTAACCTTGCCATTTGTTGTGAAGCCATGGATTATGCGTTTTATCACCTGGATGGTCCAGGCCAGATCAAGCATCTGGATATGTTGCTTTCCATCCCACGACTGCGCGGTATCCAATGGGTCCCTGGGGAAAGCAACCCGCCGCCAGAAAGGTGGCTACCCCTATTGAAGCGTATCCGCGACGGAGGAAAGTTGTGCTATGTGGATGTAACCTGTGCAGGAGCACTACAGATTGTGCGTGCCTTGGGTGGTCGAGGGTTCTTATTTCGCATTACCGAGTACCTTGATCCCCAAGAAGCTGCAGATTTTCTGTCCGCATTGATTCCCCAGAACTCTTAACAGGTTCCAGAGTTTGGTCGAGGATTCCATTTCTGCGTATAAGGAGAAACTAAGATGATCAGTCCACAAGAGCTTGCCGGTGCATTTGAACGCAACCTGGAGATCGTTCAAGCGCAGACAAAGGGCCTAAGCCACGCCGATAGTTTGTTGCAACCGCCATTCCGGGGGAATTGCTTGAACTGGGTGTTGGGGCACTTGGTTACGAACCGGGATCGGGTCTTGGCACTGCTGGGTGAGGTACCAGTTGGCAATGAGTCAGTGCAGGCGCGGTATGGGTATGGCTCTGAACCGGTGCTTGT
>JBMFPM010000165.1:3026-5344 GCA_049969135.1 Anaerolineae bacterium | reverse complement strand
CGGGAGCTTCTGGAAATATACAGCCCGTCTGGTCAGGAATCACCCTTGGCTCACTACCTCGTGGATAGGATGCAAAGGCTTGGTTTTACAGCCTCCATTGATCCAATGGGGAACGTGATCGGCCAGTTGCAAGGAGAAAACAGTACTTCGCTACTTGTGCTTCTAGGCCATATGGATACAGTACCCGGGTTTATACCTATACGCTTGGAGGATGGTAGGCTCTATGGCCGCGGAGCAGTGGACGCCAAAGGAGCGCTGGCTACCTTTATTATAGCAGCAGCCAGGGCGGCCTCATCACTCAGGAACACGGATATCGTAGTCATAGGGGCTGTCGAGGAAGAGGCGGACTCGAAAGGTGCGCGCTATATTGTAGACAAGCTTAAACCTGATTATGCAATCATTGGTGAGCCTAGTGGTTGGGATAGCATAACGCTGGGCTACAAAGGGAGTCTCCACCTAGATTATCGCCTTTCGCGCCCGGCGAAGCACAATGCCGCTGATGGCCCACTGGCTACTGAGGAAGCGATCAGCTTTTGGAATCGCCTTGTGGCTTGGGCTAACGAAGTCAACCAGGGTAAAAAGCGGCACTTCGAGGCTTTTGATCTCTCCCTCTTGCAAATCAATAGCGCTAGCGATGGCCTTGTGCAGAGGGTAGAAATGACCCTAGGCGCTCGGGTACCGGTGGGTTTTGATCTAAATGCTTTCAAAGAAAGAGCACTTGACCTATCCGACGGGGCCAAGATCAGCTTTCGAAGCGAGGAAGCGCCATTCCTGGCGGATAAGCATAACCTTTTAGTACGGGCATTCTTGCGAGCCATCAGGAGCATGGATGGTACTCCCCGCTTCAAACTGAAAACAGGGACCTCAGATATGAACGTGGTAGGACCAGTTTGGCGCTGTCCTATTATTGCCTATGGCCCTGGGGATTCGCTCCTTGATCATACACCCCATGAATACATTGAGATTGCCGAGTATCGGCGGGCTATTGAGGTGTTAACTCGAGCCATCACTGGGATGGTTAATCCTTCCCAAAGCAGCTAATAAGTAGCTTACCTCACCCATCGCTTCCTGCACAAGTCGTGGCCTTACCAATTCCTTAGTGCCCCATAAAGCCGAATTGATCACCTTGGTAACGATCTATTGGCGCAAACGCAATTGACGCATCCTGTTTTCTGCTCTATAATGACAACCGGTAATGGAGAAGATCTTTATGTTTGGGAACCAGGTTTGCGATAGCACAAACCTGGTTCCTATATGAGGAGAGGAATTTTCCATGGGATCTTTGAAAGAGTATCTGGATTTTGCGGTAGAGACAGCGTACCAGGCAGGAAGGCTGACGCTGGGGTATTTCCAGCGTGAGGTGCGGCCCGAGTTCAAGGACGATGGCAGCCCAGTGACGGTTGCGGACCGGCAGGCGGAAGAGCTGATCCGCCAGCGTATCGAGCGAGTATATCCACAGCATGCCATTGTGGGTGAGGAATATGGAACTCAGGGCAGCGAAGGGGCGAGCCATCGCTGGTTCATTGACCCCATTGACGGTACCAAGTCCTTCGTCTGCGGCGTGCCGCTCTATGGCGTGCTGCTGGCGCTGGAGATTGAGGGGGAAGCGAAGGTCGGCGTGGCGTACTTCCCGGCGCTGGATGAAATGATCGCTGCTGCTTCTGGCGAGGGGTGCTGGTGGAATGGCCGCCGCGCTCATGTTTCGACCGTGTCTGATCTCCACCAAGCCGTGATCTCGTGTACCGATGTGGGCAATTTCGAGCGCTACGGCAAGGGAGAAGCGTGGGAGCGCCTTAAGCGCGCTGCCTATTTCCGTGCAGGCTGGGGCGATGCCTACGGCTATGGCTTGGTGGCTACGGGGCGGGTGGATTTGATGCTCGATCCGGTGATGAGCGTGTGGGACAGTGCCCCGCTCTTGCCCATCTTGCGCGAGGCAGGAGGATATTTTGGCGATTGGCGGGGCAATGAGACCATTTATGCCCTTGAAGGCATGGCGACAACGAAGGCATTGTTACCCCAAGTGCTGGCAGTAATCCGTGGCGAGGAGGCCAGGGATTGAGGTTCCTGGCCTTTTTCTTGTCCTTGGCAATGCTCTGGATAATGGCAGGGTGTGCGCCAGCGGGTTTTTCGGTTACCTCGCCGACTGCGATCCCTGCTACGGCCATGCCATCGTTGACTCCTCGTGTTACCTTCACGGCAATTTCCCCGACATGGACGATGACACCATCCCCTACCTGCACACCGAGTCCCGTGCCTGCAACGCCCACTCCCAGCCCGACGATGGCAATCCCTTCGTCCACCCCAAGCGCCTTTGGCCA
>JBMFPM010000165.1:0-3016 GCA_049969135.1 Anaerolineae bacterium | reverse complement strand
TGCAAGTGGATAACGGGAGCGGCATCACGGAGACGGTCGAGGTCCATTATCTGCTCTACTTGCCGCGGGATTATGGCCAAGAGCCGGGGCGGAAATGGCCACTTGTCCTGTTCCTGCACGGTTCCGAAGAGCGTGGGGATGACCCGGAATTGCTCAGGAGAGAAGGGTTGCCCAAACTTTTGGAAGACTGGCCCGATTTCCCGGCTATCGTTGTCTCTCCACAGTGTCCGCAGGGAAAGCGCTGGTGGTCACGGGCGCACATCGTGGGTGCCTTTCTGGATCAGGTACAGTCCATGTACGTAGTGGATACGGAGCGCATCTACCTGACAGGTATTAGCATGGGGGCGTATGGTGCTTGGGCGGTGGCGCTGCGTTATCCGCAACGCTTTGCAGCGCTGGTGCCCATTGCGGGGGGAGCCAATGCCGTGGGGGATGAGGTGCCGCCGAACTTGTGTGATTTGAAGGAGTTGTCCATTTGGGTGTTCCACGGGCGGCTGGATCAGAATGTGCCCTACACGGAATCCGTGAAAGCGGTGGAGGCGTTGCAGGCATGTGGGGGGAATATACGCTTTACACTTTATGAAGATGCCACGCATCGTGAGGCGTGGGAGCGGGCGTATCGGGATACGGCGTTGTACCAGTGGCTGTTTGCGCAGCGGATTTCCAGCACGAAGCGTGGATAATTTACCACGAAGGCACAAAGTCACCAAGGGGGAGCGCTGAAGCGCTTACTACAAACCCTTTTGCCCTTGTTCGTTGAGCCTATCTTCGAGGCCGGGGGCCAAAATTCGCAGGAGTGGTTGGCTCTGGGGTGGGCGAAGCCTCAGCCCATTCTTCTGCAGAAGCCGTTGGTGTGGCTTCGGGTGAGGCACTTGGCTGCGGCGTGGGTGTCTGGTGCGGCGTGCGGCGTGGCGGCAGCGTAGCAATGGGCTGTGGTGTGCGCATAGGCGGACGAGTGATGATAGGCGATTGTCTTGGGCCAGGCGTGGTGCTCCGCATTGGCTGTGGTGTCGGCGTGGGATGCGTGCCAAAGTCAGGAGTAGACCATGAAGAAGGTGTTGCGGGACGTGGCTCCTCGATCTCTATGCGCAATGCTAGAAGGGGCTGCCCGGCAATGGCCAGAGCGATTCCTCTCACATGCCGTCCTACCTCAGGCGTTCCTGTTATCTGTGTCCTGGGTGTGACCAGCACGGTCTGTTCGCTGATCGTCCACAATCCCAACAGGTTGCGTGGGAAGCGCTCGATAGTGCCGCGGAACAGCACCCGCTCTGCCTGCAACGTGGGCGTGGGGAACAGGCTGACGGTGGGCGAAGGCGTATGGCTGGGCGTGCGCTGAGCCGTGGCAAAAGGCAGCGTGGCTGTAGGGTGTTTGCCCTCTTGTGGTGGCAGCGGATGCACGGGTATGGGCGTTACAGAAGGCATGGGCATCGGAGGGGGAGTTGGCGATGGAGTTGCCGTGGGCTCTGGCGTGGGCAGTGGTGTCAAGGTGGGTAGATGGACCAACGGGGCATTGGCAGGTACAATAGCTACTTCACGCTCAGCGAGTACTGTCTTTGTGATAGCGCTTGCCACTTCCACGCTACCCTGCAGCACAGTTACCTGAGTTTGTTCTTGGCTCTGCACTGCGATCACGAAACGCGTCCCGCGCACAGCCACGCGCACAGTCGGTGCGTATGCCTCAAAACGGCATAACGAACTGCGCAAGGGTGCTACATTGTAATCAATCTCCCCTGATGTCTGTTGCAGCGCAATGGAATACGTTGCTCCAAAGAGGCCTGAGCGCATGGTGGAAAGAGTAAGCTCACTCCCCGCCTGCATCCCTAACAGGCTGCCCTCGAACAGAGCAAGCGTAACCGTGCCATCCTCTACCCGTATCCCATCCCCTTCATGTAAGGCTTCGCCTAAGCCAGCGGCTTGCCATTCCCCAGTGCCCAGGCGTTGCACCTGTACTGAGCCCTCCACCATAGCCAGCGTGGCTTCCCGGGTGAACAGCGTGGGCACTTGTGAGAGATACACTGCGGCGCTGATGAGCAATACCAGTGTGAGAGCTAGGGCGAATGCAAGACGCGGCACGCGCAGCGGTGCATGGGCTGCGGCTCTTTTCACCCGGTACAATGCCTTGGCTCGTGCCACTACTTCTCGCGGAGGCTCGACCATATCATCACTACGCGCGGCTTGGACCACCCGTTGCAGCCAGGCGAGGTCACGCTGACAGGTCGGGCAGCTTGCCACATGCGTTTCCACACGCCGTCTTGTTTCTGCATCCAGACGGTTATCCAGCCAATCTACCAGATTTGTGAAATGTACTTCGTGGCGGCTCATGCTCCATCCATTCCCATCGCCTGCAGGATCTTGCGCATCTTCTGCAGACAGCGTGCCCGTGTAGGGCCAATGCTACCCAAGGGTAGCTTCATGCGACGGCTGATTTGCTCATAGGATAGCTCGGCAGGGTCGTAATAGAGCAGCCAGAGCAGTTCCTTGCAACGCCCACCTAGCCGTTCCAGTGCTTCACGCACCAGTGCCTGATCTGCCCAGCGGCCTTCATCCGGATGGCCATGCAAGAGCCACTTCTCAGCAGGCTGGCCGGATTCGGCATCCTGTGGGTTTGCCAAGCTCTGGGGCAGTTCACGGTTGCGCTTGCGCAGCATGTTCCAGCTGGTGCGCCTGGTGGTGGTGATGAGCCAGGCTGCCAGCCCCTGCGGAGCATGCAAGTTAGACAGGTTTTCCACAAGAAGCGTGAACACTGTCTGAAACACATCGGCGGCATCTTCCTGGTCCAAACCAGCACGCAGGGCGATGGAGTAGACCAGGCGCTTGTAGCGTTCCACGAGCATGTCCCAGGCCCAATCCTGCCCCTTCCGGCAGGCCGTGATCAATTGTGTATCATTGTATTCCGTCGGCAAAGCATTTCCTCAGCAATCCCACCCGTATTAGAAGAGGCGGGAAATGCGTCAAAAAATACAGGCAAGTGTATTTCTCATTATGACGTAGAGGCGAGGTGGGAATGACGAGTGAG
>JBMFPM010000164.1:0-5350 GCA_049969135.1 Anaerolineae bacterium | reverse complement strand
GCATACTTCATCGAGGTATTCGGCGTACTTCATTTTTCATCCTTTTATGCAAAGTTGCGAGGTAATTGGGAGGATATGTCTCCCAATTACCTCGCGGTTTTCCAGGAAACTGTAAGTGCTGTTCGCGTTTAGCCAAAGATCCCTAGCGCGCCACCCACAAAGCCAAGGATTACCAAAACGAGGATCACGCGCGTAGGACTCCAGCCTTTCTTCTTGAGCAACCAATAGGCCAGGAATGTGACCAACACGGGCAGCAAATACGGCATGATCGCGTCTAACTGTGGCTGTACTTCCACTGTCTGGACAACTTTTTCGCCGCGCACAACAACCTCGCGCGACCATTTGAGCGGAGTAGTCAGCCGCACAATGGATGGCGCAAAGCCACCGACCACGATCAAGCCAGCAATGGTAGCCAGTTCCGTAATCCGCTGGATGGCTCCGCTACCCAACTGTGCAACGATGTTCGTGCCTTGGTTGTACGCCCAGAAGAACTGCCAGTAGCGAACAGCCAGGTATGGGAAGAAGACCAACAAGATGACCAGGATTGGCCCCAATGCGTTACCCTGAAGCGCCATGACAGAGCCAATGCTGAAGATGATGCTGTTGTAGAGCGCCCAGACCAGGGTATCACCCACACCAGCCAGGGGGCCCATCAGGCCAACCTTGAGACCCTCTGTGGTCTCCAGCGATGCCCCTGCCTCCTCCAACGCGATGTGTGCGCCGATGATCAGCGGTGCACCAACTACCGGGTTGGTGTTGAAAAAGTTCAGGTTGGTGATGAAGGCTTCCTTGAACTCTTCCGGATCGGGGCGGGTCTTCTTCAGGATAGGGAGTATCGAGAAACAGTAACCAACAGACTGCATTCGCTCATAGTTCCAGCCACACTGGAACAGGAAGATATAGCGCCAGAATGCCGACATAAGGTCGGCCCGAGTAAGTTTCTTCGCGGTCATGGCTATGCCTCCTTAGGCCGATACTTCAATTGCTGGAAGACCAATGCAATAGCAAAGGCTGCCAGCGCGATGCCGACCAGGGGCATCTTGAGGTACGCATACATCACGAACCCGATCAACAAGAAAGCGGGATATTGCTCGACAGGCAAAATTTTGAGCAGCATGGCAAATCCCAGAGCGGGCAGGATCCCGCCGGTGACAGTGATGCCCTTGGCAAACCACGGGTTCGCCTCGAAAAAGCCGGACACGCCTTTGACCAGCCCTTCGCCAAAAGCTACTGCCAGGAACACGGGAATAGCACGCGACAGACCCCATATGATATGGCTGGTAAAGATCATCATGCGGTCAAAGGCAGCGGCATTTCCCTCCTCCGCATAGCGGTCTGCACGGTGTACAAAGACAAAGTTGAGGAAGCGGTTCACGATGTCTACTTGCGTCAGCAGCAGAGCCGCTGGAATGGCCAGGGCAACCCCCGTTTCAAAGCCCACGGTTTTGCCAAAATACGTGCCCAGAATAGCTCCCACCGTATAATCGGGGATCGTGGCACCACCATAGGTATAGACGCCGAGGGCCATCAACTCCAGGGTTCCGCCGACCATCATGCCCGTCTGGACATCGCCCACGAGTATCCCTGCGACAAAGCCGGCGATCAGGGGGCGAAATCCGAGGAAGAAACAAGGACCGAGGATGTCGTAAATACATAGATAGGCCCAAATCGCTAAAATTAAAGCCGTTAGCATGTATACCTCCTTCTACAAGATATGGGTAAGAGAGTTCTAAAGCGATGATGCATTTATTTTCTCACTTATAGGCACCACCTCCTCTCCAACCACGCACGGAGGTCTGGCTCGGACAAAGGGCCCAGAAAGCAACCTCGCACTCTCAGCTCAGCGAAAACCGCCTCCATTGTGCGGGATATTCCGATAGCCGTTTATAAAATACTCCAAATTAGCAAAATTGTCAAATTTTTCATCTCATGAGAACGTTACATGGCTCTAGTTAACCTCGACCCAGACCTGTCCCTCCTCCACTCGTGTGCGGTAGGTACGCAGCCCTTCAGGTTTCTTGAGTGTCTCCGCCATCCTGCGCGCCAATGGGGGTAGTTTTGGAAGCCAGACCAGATTGCGCCCATCACGCAGGTCGAACTGCGACTTGTGGCCCGGGCAGGTGACCACGAACTCGCCCAGCTTGCCGCGCGCCAAATGCGCTTTCTGATGCGGACAAAGACCTTGGACGGCATAGTAATTGCCTTCCACGCGGGCGAACAGTATGGTGGTATTGCCCACCTTCACTTCAGCCATGGTGCCATCAGCAAGCATGGTTTCTGGGCCTACAGATTTCCATTCCATTGAATACCTCCTCATGATGACAATGTGATACCATTCATCCGAACTAATGAGGGTATTGAAAATCTTGTCACTCCTTCACTCCGTTCAGGACAGGCTCTGCGCTCCGCTCAGAGCCTGTCCTGAACATAGTGAAGGGGCACAGGTTCAGCATAACACTGGGAAGAGTTTTTCAACACTCTCGACTAGTCGGCGCAGTGTCCTTGTTCCTCCAGTCTTCCATTCAGCACTAGGTCAGCCAATTCTTCAGGCGTAGCAACCGTGAAGTGAGGCTGGTATTGGGCATCTGGATCGAGGTGCACGCCATCCCACGTCGCTAGGATCGTGAGGCAACCCGCCCGCCATCCTGCCTCGATATCATAATGGGCATCACCCACATAGGCGGCTTGTTCCGGTGTTAGTGCCAACCGACGTAAGGCATAGAGCACAGGCTCCGGATGGGGCTTTCCCTCCTCTGTATCATCGCGGGCTACTACCAAATCCACCAACGAAGCCAGTTCCATAGCGGACGGGGTGATCTCTACGCTGCGGTGCGGACGTGAGGTAACAATGCCAAGACGGTAGCCAGCAGCGCGCAAACGCTTCAGCAAGGGCACAACACCGGGAAAGGGGCGCGCCAAATGGGCAACAGCCTGCGCCCACTCTACCCAGCGCCTTTGCGCCTCTGGAACTTGCTCCGGCAGCACGCCCAGACTGAGCAAGGCGTACTCTCCAGAGCTGCCCATTAACTGGCGCACGCGCTCTCGAGATGGCGTCGGCAGATAAAAGTGCTTCAATGCCGCAATGAGCGATAATGCGTACTGGTCAAAGGCATCCAATAGTGTGCCATCGAGATCGAACAACAGCGCTTGTATCCGCGAAGTATTCCATGGCATGGTTATTTTCCCACTCATCTCTATGATCGATGTAATTCTAACTCGAAAGACAAAGCCGGTCAAACCTCTGTTCGCTGAGCGTGTTGAAAATCTTGTCACCCTGAGCGGAGCGAAGAGCCTGCCCTGAACACAGTGAAGGGGCACAGGTGCAGCATGACACTGGGAGGACTTTTTCAACACCCTCTGTTCGCTCAGGAAACCACAGAACAAACTTGGCAACAGCCCTGTTTTCATCGTGCCCTACTTGCGCAACTTGGCTGGATATGTTATAGTATTTTTGCGACAGGCAATGCTTACCCCAATCCTCTGTTATGTCTAAACTGACCTAGGAGAAAGCATGAGAAAACAACCATGGCATCAGGAAGCGGCAATAGGGTTTGTATCCACGCGTATCGCCGGCACGGATGGCGTCTCGCTGGAAATAGCCAAATGGGCTGACATCCTGACGCGCTTTGGTTTTGAATGCTTCTACTTCGCAGGGGAATCAGACCGGCCTCAGGAGCGTTCGTATGTAGTGGAGGAAGCGCACTTTAACCACCCAGACATCCGCGCTATCCATGCTGACCTGTTCGATGATTATGTCAGGTCGCCCAAGACATCGCGGGCAGTCCAAAGACTGACCCAATTTCTGAAGAGGCACTTGCGTCGGTTTGTGCGCACCTTCGGCATCCGGCTGCTGATTGTGGAAAATGCCCTTTCATTGCCCATGAATGTCCCTCTCGGGCTGGCATTGACCGAGTTCATCGCCGAAACCAACCTGCGCACCATAGCCCATCACCACGACTTTTACTGGGAACGCCATCGCTATGCCCTCTCTGCTGCTACGGACTATCTGCGCGCTGCTTTCCCACCTGCATTGCCCTCCATCTGCCATGTAGTCATCAATTCCTTTGCTGCACAGCAATTGGCTCTGCGCACAGGCAATGGATCGGTGCTCATCCCCAACGTAATGGACTTTGACACGCCACCCCCAGAACCCGATGCTTATGCCGTGGAACTGCGCCCTGAACTGGGCATTGCCGCTGACGAATTCCTCCTCCTGCAACCGACGCGCATTGTCCCGCGCAAGCGCATTGAACACGCCATCGAACTGGCACGGCGCCTGGATGCCCCGTGCGTGCTGGTCATCTCGCACGAAGCTGGCGACGAGGGCCATGCATACGAAGCGTACTTGCGCGAATATGCGCGCCTGGTCGGAGTGCGTGTGCTCTTCGCCTCCGAGCGCATCCATTACGAACGAGGGATGACAGCCGATGGTCGCAAGATCTTCTCATTGGCAGATGCCTACCAGCAGGCAAACTTAGTAACGTACCCCTCGCTCGTCGAAGGATTCGGCAACGCTTTTCTCGAGACAATCTATTACCGCCGCCCCATTGTGATGAGTACCTATGAGATATTCAAGACCGATATCCAACCCAAGGGTTTTCGCGTAATTGGCTTTGATGAGTTTATTGATGACAACACCGTCCGCGAAGCACGGGCAATACTGTATGACCCTAATCGTGCCAAAGAGATGGTAGACCACAATTACGAACTGGGCAGACGCTACTACTCGTACCGTGCTTTGGAGAGGCGTCTGGCTGCGCTCGTAGATCAATGCCTGGGAGCCTGACCATGTCCATCCTCGCCTCATACCAGGCAACCTCCAATACAGAAACTATGCTGCAAGAGCATCCACTGCGCAGCGCGCCAAGGCAGAGGATCACTATTCTGCACTATACCGCACCGCCCATTGTCGGGGGCGTGGAGAACACCATTTATCATCACGCACGCCTGCTGGCTCAGGCTGGCTATAAAGTGCACGTCGTAGCCGGACGTGGCGAAGCCTTTCATCCGCAGGTTGCCTTCCATGCACTGCCAGAGGCGGACTCACGCCACCCAGAGGTACTGGCAGTGAAGGAAGAACTGGACCGTGGACAGGTTACCCCCCGTTTCCAAAACCTGCGCGATCGCCTGGTGGATCTCTTGCGCCCACACGTGGCAGCTACCGACGTGCTCATTGCTCACAACGTCTTTACCCTGCACAAGAACTTGGCGCTGACAGCAGCCCTGCATCATCTGCTGGCCGCAGAACCACCATCCCATCCGCGCACGCTAGCGTGGCATCACGACTTGGCTTGGCAAAGCCGTCAGTACCGGCATGAGATGTACTCCGGCTATCCCTGGGATTTGCTGC
>JBMFPM010000163.1:0-5385 GCA_049969135.1 Anaerolineae bacterium | reverse complement strand
CGTCCTAAGGCTATCGCAAATGGCGAACCGAAGCAGACGGTGCACCTGGTCGGCGGTACGGAGGTATCGGATTATTTGGATATCATAGCCCTTCCTGAGCGCCACCAGGAGGCTTGTACGCTGTTAGTGGATGCCCTTGCTCAGGAGGATTGGCACATCCTAGACCTACGCTGTATCCCAGCGCTCTCTCCTACAGTAGAGGTGGTGAGCGGATTGGCCAAGTCGCGTGGCTGGGAGGTGCAACTAGCCAGAGAAGATGTCTGCCCTATCGTGGAACTTCCAGCCACTTGGGAGGAATACCTGAGTACGAAGCTAGACAAGAAGCAGCGCCACGAATTACGACGCAAGATGCGCCGAGCGGAACAAGAAGCGACCGTTGACTGGTATTGGGTAACCCAGGATGACTTTGACGAGGGACTGCGCCTCTTTATCCAATTGCATAAAGCAAGCCATCCAGAAAAAGATGCCTTTATGGATGAACGCATGCAGGGATTTTTCCGTGCCATTGCGCGTTCTGCTCTGGAGAATGGCTGGCTGCGGCTGAGCATCCTGCGCTTCAATCGCAAGCCAGTTGCCAGTTATCTATGCTTCGACTATGGGGGAGATCGCCTTGTCTATAATTCGGGCTTTGAATTAAGCGCTTATGCTGATCTTGGGCCAGGCATTGTATTGCTGGGCTATCTCATTGACGACGCCATCCAGCAAGGTTGCAGACGATTCGATTTCCTGCAGGGCGGTGAGCGCTACAAATATGAGTTTGGCGCAGTGGATACAGAAGTGCTGCGTCTGTTCATCCGAAGATAACGGGCAGTTGCTCTCTAGGCGTGCTTATGCGCATTCTCTTATTACGTTGATCTTGCTATTGCAAATGCAAAGCCCCGGTCGGACACACAGATAGACATAAGCCGCATGATCGACAGCGAGATTGATCTAGCACCATTTGTCTATCTGGCGACAACTGGCGGGCGCGATAAGCACACACGGTAGCACAGCGACCACATTGAATACAGAGTTCGGTGTCAAAGGCAAATGCCAGCGGCTCTTGGGATGCTGGTTCGCGCAGGTAGGGGAGAGCCTTGCCTCGCAGAGGGGTCAAGTTGGTATAACCGCGTTCGTCTAGCCAATGTTCTAATTTTGCCAACGTCCTACTGAACCAATCCAATCCCTCCAGCAAAGGCGCGGTATGCACTCCCACTGCAGTTGCGCCAGCCATTATCATCTCTGCAGCATCTTCGGCCAGTGTTATGCCCCCTGTGCCAACGACAGGGACATCGTAGCGGAGAGAAATCGCAGCCACAGCCCACAAAGCGATAGGGAAGATGGCAGAGCCTGAAAGCCAGGCAAAAGAACCTAGCACTGGCTTCCCCTTCTCCAAATCTATGCGCAACGCCGGCCCTATAGAGTCTATAGCCGTAATACCATCCGCCCCAGCTTGCAGACAAGCATCCACGACTTCCAGTAGGTTAGGCCAGTTTGCACTGACCTTAACGAGCACAGGAATAGATACCTGGCTCTTTGCCACTGCGACCATTGGCGCTGCGTCTGCTGCATGATAGGACACTACTTCCAGGATATCTGCACCTGCTTGAGCCACAGGCTGGGCTAACTGCTCGACCTCGCTGGCGGTATGACCCAGGCTTGCAATGAGCACTCCCTTGCGATGGGACAATGCTGGTAATTCGCGCTCAATCCATTGCTGTGCGGGTAGATCTGACCAGCCTTCTATATTGAGCAAGCTCCTGTGGCCTATAGAGGCAATATGCGGGATAGGGTTCAGCGTTGCCTGGGGACGAATGGTTTTGGTGACCACAGCGGCTGCCCCTGCGGCAAAAGCGGCCTGGATAGCTTCGGCATTCCAGGACAAGGGGCCAGAGGAGAGGATCAAAGGGTTTCGCAAGCGGATTCCACAGAGTTCAACGCACAAATTGCCCATCAGCTTTCATTCCTTGTATACTTTGTGTTGCGTATAGCGTGTTCCGTCCCGGAGTGCCAGAGGGTTTTTAGGTTTGGGTTGTGTTGCTTTCCCATAAGCGCAGGGCTGCTCCTTCGACTCGCATTCGGATTGCTTCCTCATCTATGCCAATGACCTTGCCGTCCCATAGAAGCCATTTGCCTGCGCACATAACCCCTCTTAGATTTTCCGGGTTGCGCCAGAGGAGCAACTGGTCAGCCAAGTTGTGCGGAGCCAGAGGCGTTGGGACATCGGCAGCGATAAGCAGTAGATCAGCCTGGTAGCCAGGTGCAAGCATGCCCAAGTCCGTAAAGCCCAGTGCTCTTGCGCCATTCTGTGTTGCCATCGTCCAGACGGCAGAAGCAGGCATCACTCCCGGGTCTTGTAAGCGTGCTCTAGGAATGAGCGCCGTAGCTCGCATGACCTCGAAAAAGTTATTGATATAGCCATCGGTGCCCAGGGCAACATTGACTCCAGCACTGAGCATCTCAGGCACAGGCGCAAAGCCGCCACCTACTTCACAGTTTGAGAGAGGCTGGTGTGAAACATGCACACCACGGCGGGCCAGGATCTTGATCTCCGCAGCATCCACCTGAATACATTGAGAGGCCAACACTTGTGGGCCTAGTATGCCTAGATGCTCATAATAGGCTACCGGACGCAAACCATAGTGAGACAAGCAATACTCTGGTTCATAAGTGCCTTCGGAGAGATGCATATGGATTCTTGCCCCATGTTTGGTGGCTAGATGAAAAGCTTTACGGATAAAATCGGCTGAACAAGTAAAAGTAGTATGGAAGCACATTATGCCAGAGACCAAACCCCTATGCGCTCGGCAACGCTCTATAAAATCTGCATTTTCGCGCAAGCCTAATATGCCATTTTCAGCGCTGACCCGTTCAGTGGCCTCGAACGAGAGCACAGCGCGCAACCCTCGTTGGCGGATGACTTGTGCCTCGACTTCTAGCGCACCAGGGATAGCATAAGGTGCTTCTAGACAATCATAGAAAGTAGTGATTCCACTGCGGACCATTTCCAAACAAGCCCAATCGGTTGCCGCAGCAATCCAATCCTGCGTCAGTCGGTCTTCGACAAAGGGCCACCAAAACTCTCTAAGGAAGGGCCAGAAACCGGCGGGGGCCTTCTCCAGAGGGATGCCATGAGCAAGCACGCCATACATGTGGTGATGAGCATTGACGAAAGCAGGAACAATAACACAATCTGTAGCATCAAGAACGGTGGCCTCGGGGAAATCAGCGCGCAGTCTCGTATGAGGTGCTACAGCCAGTACCCGGTCGCCTTCCACTGCCACCCCCCAACCTGACTGAGGGGGCTGCATCGTGTCAGCCCATAACATGGACCCAAGGATTAAGGTAATTGGCATTTTCCCTCCTCAAGACTCATGTTCGAGATACTCATGATAAGAGGGCATCCCTAAGCCGTTGTGGGGTATGCGCTCGTTATCCACCTGAGATGGCCAGAAAGAGCATCAACTCGTCACCATCTGCTAGGGAAAGCTGAAGTTGCTTTTGTCCTACCAGTTGACCATTGCGAAAGATAACGAGATAGGAAGCTACATTACCATCTGGACCCAAGAGCATCTCCCGAAGGGGCATGCCGTGGTGAGTTGCCAAATGTTTCACGGCTTCTGCAATAGATGCCCCAGCAGGTAATTCTATGGTTTCATGCTCGGTACCCGCTGCGCGTTGCAAGATGTTATGGTATCGTACGTCTATGGTCATCTTCGTAAGCGCTCGATTGCATCTTCTAGGCCCAATTCGCGGAGCTTTTCCTCTGTGGGCCAGCCAGTCTCAGCGTCCCATCCACGCAGTAGGTAGTACTCTTCTAGCAGCGGTTCAACGTCAATAGTCTGGCCTTTGGCATTGCCAGAAGGCGAGGGCTCTTCGGAAAAGCGGCGTGGCAATCGGTCATCAGCGCGGGTAATGCCATGCAGTGCGTTGTAGCAGCGCTGCAGGTTGTAGATGCGCTCGCCGATGCGTTGCAGCCGTTCGACAGGCATATCCATGCCAGTAGCTGCCTCTAATGCAGCGGCGATGTCTGGCCAATAGATTTCAGCCAAGACAAATGTGCCACCGGATTTGCACACCCCTACAGAGTCCACAACAGCTCCAAAATCTTCGCCGTCTTTGACCAGGAATGCCTTATGCTTTGTCGCCAGCGGTTGTACGATCTCTGGGAGATACTCCTCCCCGTAACGGCGGCGCCCCTCATCAGGATAACCCGTTTCATCAATAACCGGAAACGCTTTGAGATGATCGGCGCCACGACTTGAGGTAACGTGCGCCAAGCCCATAGACTTTTGGGCACGGCCATCCTGAGCAGCGATCTCCATGCCTTTCACCTGCATGGCGTACTCTTCTGCGCCTCGTCCAATGGCTTGTGCTGCCCGACGCACTCCTTCTGCTAACAAGTTGCCAAACCCTTCCCGATAGGCGATCATCCTCAGGAGGGGCAGCACTGTGTCCATATCGCCCCAGTACAAGGCGAGTCCTCCGGTGTCATCCAGATTGAGGATCTCTTCATCCCATAGTTCCATAGCAAAGCTGATCACCCTGCCTGTGGAAATCGTATCCAAGCCTAGCTCATCGCATAGCCGGTTTGCCGCGAGGAGGGCATCCAAGTTGGCATTCCAGATGCAGGCGCCGAGCGCATTGATTGTCTCATACTCAACGCTGCGCAGAGCCGTTCCAGCATAAGAACCATCAGGGACATGGTACAACTTATCGCAAGCTACCGGGCAACCAAAGCAAGCCAAATCACGGACAAAGGCCCGCGCGTGCAACGCATCTGCATTAATGCGATCTACATAAGGAAAAGAACCCATGCGAAAGTTTTGAGTCGGGAAACGTCCCAGAGCATCCATTAGTGAGACGATGCCCGGAGTGCCATACATGTGAACAGCGGGAAAGATAGAGTTAGCACGCAGACGCTGGTGCAAGGCAATGGCCAGTTGGTGCAAGCGTGCTGGATCAGCAACGCGAATAGGGCCATGACCGCGTACAGCAATCGCTTTAAGGCGTTTACTGCCCATGACCGCACCTAAGCCACAGCGCGCTGCAGAGCGCTGTGGTGTGATTTGAATGCCTGCGAAACGGACCAGGTTTTCGCCGGCTGGCCCAATGGTGGCTGTCTTTATGCGTGGATCCCCCAAAGCTTGACGGATGGTATGTTCGGTCTGTGATGTGGTAAGCCCCCATAGGTGGCGGGCGTCACGCAGCTCTACCTGGTCATCTACAATGGCTAGGTATACTGGCTGCGGGGATTGCCCCGTGATGACCACTGCATCCCAGCCAGCGAATTTGAATTCTGGGCCGAGGAAACCCCCGGTATTGGCGTCGCCGTAGATGCCTGTGAGAGGCGATTTGCCGATCACTTCCATGCGTCCGGGATTAGGCACAATGGTGCCACAAAGA
>JBMFPM010000162.1:0-5405 GCA_049969135.1 Anaerolineae bacterium | reverse complement strand
CTGGCTTTTGCCATCCAGAATAATGTACATACATGGACATCAGCGACTCATACCGCACTGATTTTTGCTACCGAACCGGTGTTCGCTGCTTTGTTCGGTTATTTTCTGGCAGGCGAGCGCCTTACCAAGGCAGGCATCGCAGGATGTGGCCTCATCCTGTTAGGGATGATTGTTGCCGAACTGCAAGTGAACGCCTGAGGGACATGAGACTATAGATGAAGGAGAGAGTAATGATCGAGGGAGTAAAAGTACGCAAGTTACGGCTTATTCCTGATGAACGTGGTTTTTTGATGGAATTGCTGCGCAGCGATTGGGAAGAGTTTGAAAAGTTTGGCCAGGTTTACGTCACGGCAGTTTACCCCGGAGTAGTCAAAGCTTGGCATTACCATAAGCGCCAGACGGATCACTTCATCTGTATTCATGGCATGGCCAAAGTAGTGCTATACGATGCCCGTGAGGATTCCCCAACCCGTGGTGAAATTAACGAATTCTTCATGGGCACGTTGAACCCAATTATGCTCAAAATCCCTAAGGGGGTCATGCATGGCTTCAAGGGCATCAGCGAAGAGATGACTCTGATCGTCAACGTGCCCACAGAATTGTACAACTATGAACAGCCGGATGAATACCGTCTACCTGCTCATACTACGGAAATACCGTATGATTGGGCACGGAAGGATGGGTAAGCTTTAGCGAAAGAGAAGCCAAGCATACTCGCCAACGCCGAACCAGAAGTAGAGTATAGCCACCAAGATCAGCAAGAGCACACATAAGGCAATCACAACGTAATCAGAACGTTGGAGTAGTGACTCGTGCAAGTACGTGCGTTCTGAACTGCCTGTGAAAGCTTTCGCTTGAAGGACTACTTCCAGTTGCTGTGACCTAACCATCGCCCCTAGGATCAAGGGAACCGCTATTCGGGCGTAAACGCGTACCCGCTGCATTGGCCCCATTCTCTCTACGGCGAGTCCACGCAGCCGCTGCGCTTCGATGATGGTCTGAATCTCTTCAAAGAGCAGTGGGAAGAAGCGCAAGGTGGAAGAGAAGATAAAGGTCAACTTGTAAGGAATCTGTGCCCGTACCATGCTAACAATCATATTGTCTACTTCGGTCGTGAAGATGGCTAGAGGGATTACCATCACCAGCACCAGAGTCTTGAAAATCACCGACCAACCGTAGAGGAATCCCTCCAGAGACATGCTTGCACCGCCAATGAGCCACCAACTGGAGGGGAGAGTAAACAGGGGTGTCAGCACTTGCTTGCCTGTTAAGGACTTGACCTGTTCAATGTTCCAGAACCCATGGGTGATAAGAAGCAAGAGATAGAAGGGCACCATCACCTTCATAATGAATTTGATATAGCCCAGCTTGACGCCGGCGACCAGGCAAGCAGCCATTACGATCAACGTCAACGCCGCCAAAGCAATCGGACTTTCCCAGACAAACGCCACGATGCTAATGACTATAATGATGAGCAGCTTGGACCGGAAATCCAAGCGCGAGAAAATGGAATCTCGTTCAACGGTTTGAAACTTGAGCACACTCATACGGCACCTTTTCTCTCTGGGCCACAGCAGATAAAGCAATCAGCCACCTCTTGGGGCGTGAGCAATTTCCAGTTCTGTCCATCTTCGCGGCCAAGTTGCTGAGCCAGAAGGACTGCCTGAGGCGGAGATAGGAAAGTGGAACGTAGGAGCTTGACTTGGTGATACGCTTCGCGTATCGGGGCGTCGAGCAAGATTATGCCCTTGCCCATGACAATTACTCGTTCGGCATACTCAGGCATCAAGTAGAGATGGTGGGTAATGACGATCACCGTCTTGCCCATCTGGTGCAGCTTGCGGCTAACGTCGAGGATGAAACGTGCCCCACGGAAATCCTGGCCCGTTGTGGGTTCGTCGAAAATAATGATCTCTGGTTTCATTGCCAGCATGGCGGCAATTACTACACGGGCTCGGTCACCTTTGGGCAGAGAAAGGGGATGCGCCTCGCGCACCGCTAATAGGCCCATTGCCTCCAGGCTCTCTACCGTGCGTTCTTCGACTTCCTTGGCGCTGTATCCTAGATTACGTAAAGCAAAGGCTACTTCGTCACCCACGCTGGTACTAAAGATTTGATTATCGGGATTTTGGGCAATGTAGCCAATGCGTCGCGCCAATTCGCTTACGGAAAAGGCCGCTACGTTCACGCCACCGAGTCTGACCGTTCCCTCTGATGGCTGCAACAGATTGAGAAAATGCTTGACAAGAGTGCTTTTGCCAGCGCCATTCTGACCGATAATGAGCACATATTCGCCCTCGCGGATATCCAATGACACACCGCGCAGTGCCTGGGTGCCATCCGGATAAGTGTATTTCAGACCCTGGACTGAAAGGATCGGTTCACTACTGTGGGGCAGTGGCGCAGACAAGCTTTTCGGCGCTGCGATCGCGCATTGCTTGCGCAGTGTGTCCAGCAATATTATCCCCTCGCTCATGCGCACGGGCGGCCGGTTAACCGGTGCTCCGCGCTTCCCAATCATGTAGAAGGTTTCGGATACCTGAGGTGGCCGCAAATAGTGTTCATACAGGGCATCAACCTGGGAATAGATTTCATCAGGGGAACCTATAGCGATAATGCGACCATCAAAGAGGAGAGCAATCCGATCTGCATACTCCGCCATCTCTTCCGCAGCATGGCTTGCCATCACAATGGTCATGCCCAGTTCCTTGTTGAGCTCACGGACAATAGTGAAAACTTCCTCAGCTCCGATCGGATCCAGTTGCGAGGTCGGTTCATCTAGGACCATCAAGTCCGGCTGCATAGCGAGCGCCGCTGCTATCGCCAAACGTTGCTTTTGGCCCCCGGAGAGCTCATGGGGATGCTTGTGTTCAGTGCCCTCTAATCGGACTGCAGCAAGAACACGGGGAATACGTTCTTTGATCTCGTCGCGTGGCACGCACAAATTCTCGAGCGCAAAGGCGATTTCGTTCTCTACCGATGTGGCGATGAGCTGTGTCTCAGGATCTTGAAATACTGCCCCCACGTGCCGAGCCAGTGTGCTGATTGGATGTTCGAGAGTATCAAGACCAGCTACTATCGCCCTGCCGAAAAACCGTCCCCCATAGAATTGCGGCACGATTCCGTTGAATGTCAGACAAAGCGTCGTTTTGCCCGCCCTAGTAGGGCCAATTAATCCAAGAAACTCTCCTTTCTGGATTTCCAGCGATATATCGCAGAGAGCTGGCTTCTTGGAGCGTGGATATAGATAAGACACCTTGTCGAGGACAACAATTGGTTCAGTCCTCATAGGACGGTTCCCCGTGTTGGGATGACCTTTCGAGGAGCATAAGCGACAATTTGCTCATAGCATGGGCAAGCAAACAGCAATGGTCAGCCTTAACTGCCTAGTAAACTGCTGAAGCGGGCTTGACCAAACCAATCGCGCGCAAGCCAGCAATGACTCCCGTGCCAATGACCATGCCCACCACACAACGGGCGAGATGTTCCAGTGGAGCAAGGGGAGCCATCGCTAACCAGACCGCCTCCGGCCAGTTGACCACGAAATAGACAATGGTGGCTGCAGTCAGATGTGAAAGGCCTGCTGCCATCCAGGTGCCCAGGAAAAGACCGCCGGCAACTCGCCGCAAGTCCTGATGTCCTATCCAATTAGCGGCTAGCCTGCGCGTAGGCAATATGAACAGGAGCAAAGCAGACCAGTTGATGAATGAACCCAGGAGCAGAGCATGGACTCGCACACCATTCTGCAGCACCGCTCGTCCTCCATAGAGAGCGTAGATAACGCAGAGCAAGACGGACAATGGCAGCCACCAGTTCTTACGCGGGCCGACTGTGATCATGGCACCGGCAGCAAAACTTCCCATGATGGCTCCTAATACCGTAGCCACCGGTACAGTCGTCGTATGGGGGGCGATAAAGATGCCCAGTGCTGCGCCAATCGCACTGGCAATCGCTCCAGCAACTGGGCCCAAAATCCAACCAACCAGTGGATAAATCCCCTGGCTCATGGGGAAACTCTTGCCAGAACCAAGCACAACCGAAAGTGGGATAAGAGCCAAGCCTGTGACCACTGCCGCCAGCACAATAATGTAAGCAATCGGCGCTCCATCAACAGTTGCTCCGCCTAAGAGTTTGACCTCACGTTCTTCACCTGTGGGGTTGATAGACATAGCTAATTCCTCCTCTTAAATCTTAGATTGGGTATGCAGTCTTATCCATACATAGCAAATAGCGGCGCAAAGAGCATCGCGATACTATGCATGCTATTTATTATACTACCAACTGTTCTCTACCTAGAATGGACTGTTCGCGATCTTATCAGCTTAGTTCAATCTTACTGCCGAGGGAATATCTGAGAGACAGGAGGGTTGCAACACCCTCTCAACGGTTTTGTGCAGATGGAAGCAACCCTGAAGATGGAGATCTAGTGCTCTGTGAGTTGAATCTCAACTATCACGGGTTTCGTTCCGTTGACGCGGACAAGCTGGCCCCCAGGGCAATGTAACACGTCCAAAGCTATGCCATCACAATTTGCCCCTTGTACTGTTACGCCATACAAAACGATTTCCACCAACCCAGGAGCCGGCCCTACCCCCACGTTCAGTTTGTTTCCATTCCGTCTGTAACGCACCGGAATGCCAGGCCTATCTTCTTCTTGCACTACAGTCTCCATGGAATCCTGCGGCCAGTATAACTCTAAAGTCAGTGGATCCAGGGGCTTTTCTTCTACATAGGACAACTCCGGGCCCATTGGGATAATTGCACCTGCTCGCACCCACAACGGGATAATCTCAAGCGGCGCTTCCACCTTGATCCAGCATCCCCCTTTCACCGGTTTTTTGCTCCAGTAGTCTACCCAGTTGCCTGGAGGCAGGTATACTTGGCGGCGGTTCACAGGGGTTATGATGGGTGCTACCAGGAAACTCTCGCCAAACATATACTGCGAATCAAGGCTATGGGTGTTCGGATCGGATTGAAACTCAAGAACCAGTGGCCGTACCATGGGGAGACCAGTTTGGGCTGATTTCACTGCCTCAGAATAAATGTACGGTAATAAACGATAACGTAGTTTGAGGTAACGCCGGGCAATCTCCTCTGCTTGCGGCCCATAAGTCCATGGCTCGCGTGGCTGCTTGCCATGAGCCCGGATGTGGGAAGAAAAGACGCCAAACTGCAGCCACCGAACATACAACTCTGGATCTTTGGGATAATCCTCTGGGTTCGGCTGGTCAAATGCCTGCGGCGAGTAATCAAAACCACCGACATCGTGGCTGCAGAAAGGCACTCCTGACATGCCGTAGCTTAGCAAACCGCGCATCTGGCAAGCCAACTGGTCGAAACTTCCGTAGCTATCCCCACCCCACTGGACAGGATAGCGCTGCGAACCAGCGTATGCTGAGCGGCCC
>JBMFPM010000161.1:0-5434 GCA_049969135.1 Anaerolineae bacterium | reverse complement strand
TGTTAGACTTTTATATGAATTGCCGCAAAAACCTTGACAAGAATGCACTAAAGTTATAGAATGTCTTTGCAATGATTGGATGGGAAGGTTTCGCATGATGGACGAGAAAGACATCCCTCAAGACACGGAACAACGAGACAACTTGCAAGAACAACTCGAAGCAGCCAAGAAAGAAGCTGCCGAAAACCGCGACAAATATCTCCGTGCCTTGGCAGAGGCAGAGAACATGCGCAAACGCATAGAGCGTTTGTGCGAGGAGCGCATGTGGCAGGAGAAAAAGCGCCTCTTGACCCATTTCGTCGAGCTGGGCGACCAATTAGAGGAAGCCCTCAAATATGCTGATGCAGACGACCCGCTAGGCGCAGGTATACGCCTGACCTACCAGCAATTACAAAACATCCTAGCCAAGGAAGGCGCCGAAATCTTGCCCACGGTGGGGCAGATTTTCGACCCCACCATTCACGAGGCTGTAGAACTGACCGACAGCGCAGGAAGAGAGAACGAAATCACTTTCGAATACCGCAAGGGTTACATGCTTGATGGCAGGCTACTGCGCCCAGCGCGTGTACAGGTCAGAAAAACTAACAATAAAGAAGAGACGGATGCCTAAAAACACAGCTCGTTTAGGGAACTGGGGTAAGCGGTATGGAGTATAAGGACTATTACAAAATACTAGGTGTAGACAAAACAGCTAGCCAACAGGAGATTAAAAAAGCCTACCGGCGCCTAGCCCGCAAATACCATCCTGATGTGAACCCAGGGGACAAGACCGCTGAAGCGCGCTTCAAGGAGATCAACGAAGCCTACGAAGTACTGAGCGATCCCGAAAAGCGCAAGAAATATGACGAACTCGGTGCAAGTTGGCAACAATGGCAGCGCATGGGCGGTGATCCCCGCGGCTTCGACTGGAGCCAGTGGTTTGCGGGTGGACAACCCGGTGGCGGGCCGCGCGTGCACGTAGAATACGGCGATCTCGGTGACCTTTTTGGCGGCGGATTCTCCGAGTTCTTCCGCACCATCTTTGGGGATATGGGCGGTGCCGAATATGTGCGGCAAACGCGCAGCCGCCGCGGTAGCGACCTGGAGTACCCTGTTGAGATCACACTGGAGGAAGCCTATACGGGGACGACGCGCATCCTGCAACTCGATGGCCGCAGGATTGAGGTCAAAATTCCTGCCGGTGTAGACACGGGTTCGCGCGTGCGGATAGCTGGAGAGGGTGCTCCTGGCATCGGCGGTGGCCAAAAGGGCGACCTCTATCTGAAGATCTCGGTCCTACCGCACAAGATCTTTGAACGCAAAGGAGACGACCTATATTGCGAGGTGCCTATTGATCTCTATACCGCAGTTCTCGGCGGTGAAGTGCCTGTGCCCACGCTAAAAGGCCAAGTCATGCTCAAGATCCCGCCGGAGACACAGAGCGGCAAGCGTTTTCGCCTTAAAGGCTTGGGCATGCCTAATCTGAAGAATCCGGCGGTCAAGGGCGATCTCTATGCAGAAGCCAAGATCGTCCTGCCGAGTGGACTCAGCAAAAAGGAAAAGGAACTGTTTGCGCAGTTGGCTTCGCTGCGAGGCCGCTAAACAATGCCGAAAGGAGTGTGCCGATGAGACAAGGTATAAAGAAATGGATTTCGCTCGCTTTGATAAGCCTAGTGTTATTCAGCCTGACGGGCTGTGGCTTCTGTGGGTTGCCGGTTTGTGGCCGCTTGTCGCGCCCGGCTCCTACGCCAACCGCTGTTGGGCGCGCGCTGCCTGAGGTGACTGTTGCTACGCCCACGCCTCTGCCCGCCGAGGTCATCAAAGAAGCCGATGCAGAAGAGCTGCTGCTCATTAACATCTACAAACGGGTGAATCCATCGGTGGTTCATATCCGTGTGGTGCAGCGAGTAAGCACCGAAGGGTTCACTTTGCCCCAGATCCCAGGATTTCCGAATATTCCGCAGAACCCTGAAGAATTCTATCAGCAGGGCACCGGTTCTGGATTTGTTATCGATAAGGATGGGCATATCGTTACCAACAACCACGTCGTAGAGAATGCCGAAGAGGTGCAGGTCACCTTTTACGACAGCACTACGGTGCATGCGAAAGTGATTGGCACCGATCCGGACAGCGACCTGGCAGTGATCAAGGTGGATGTACCAGCAGAAATGCTCCATCCCGTTGAATTGGGCGATTCAGACCAATTAGAAGTTGGGCAACGTGCTATCGCCCTTGGCAATCCCTTCGGTCTGCGCGGCACTTTGACCACGGGAATTATCAGCGCACTGGGCCGCAGCTTGCCCTTGGGACGTGCCTCGGAGGTCATCGGTGCGCGCTTTACCATACCCGAACTTATTCAGACCGATGCTGCCATCAACCCAGGCAACTCCGGTGGTCCATTGCTCGATTCGCAAGGCCGAGTCATCGGCGTGAACACAGCCTATGAATCCAGTGCTTCAGGCATCGGTTTCGCGGTACCAGTAAACACCGTAAAGCGTGTGGTGCCCAAGCTGATCCAAGACGGGTACTATCCATACCCTTGGCTTGGCATTAGTGGCACTGACCTTTCTCTGGACATTATCGAAGAAATGAATTTGCCGGTGCAGCGTGGTGCCATCATCCTGGAGGTTACACCCGGGAGCCCAGCCGAGAAAGCAGGCTTACGTGGCAGCAGCAAGACAGTGAAGAAAGCCGGTCGCGAGGTACCCATCGGTGGCGATGTGATCATCGCCATTGATGAACAGAAAGTCGAGCAATTCGAGGACATCCTCGTCTATATCTTACGCTATACAGAAGTTGGCCAAGAGGTAAAGTTGACCATCATCAGGGATGGCAAGGAACAATCGGTAACTGTCCGTCTTGGCGAAAGGCCAAAGAAATAGCACCAATAGGAGGAAAAAGCAATGAAACGCACTGTATTGCTATCGATACTGGCGATGGCGTTAGCAGTGGCAACATCGGCTTGCGATGTGTTACCACGTCTCACGCCCGCGCCACAGCCGACGCATATGCCACAGTGGACGCCTACGCCTGTCGTAATTGTGGTTACCCCCACCCCGTTGCCACCAGCAGTGGTGCAGGCTGCTGATGTAGAAGAGCAATTGGTCATTGATGTTTACGCTCGTGTGAGCCCTGCTGTTGTATATATCACGAGCCGCATTGTTGTACAAGACTTTTTCTGGGGTGCGATCCCCCAAGAAGGTACTGGGTCCGGTTTTGTGATCGATAAAGAGGGCCACATCGTGACGAACAATCACGTTGTGGAGAATGCGGAGAAAATCGTTGTAACCTTATCCGACGAAACTTCGGTCGAGGCAGAATTAGTCGGAACGGATCCAGCCAACGATCTGGCAGTGCTCAAGATTGATGTGCCTGCCGAAAAATTGCACCCGGTTGAACTGGGCACTTCTGCCGATTTGCGTGTTGGGCAAAGAGCCATCGCCATTGGCAATCCGTTCGGCCTGGACCGCACGCTGACCACAGGCGTGATTAGCTCGCTGGGCAGGCCCCTTGATTTGGGCGAGGGCAGGCGCACTATTTACAACGTCATCCAGACCGATGCTGCTATCAACCCAGGAAACTCGGGTGGCCCACTGCTGGATTCGAAAGGCAGGGTGATTGGCGTCAATACTGCCATTTATTCGCCTAGCGGCGGTTCGGTGGGCATTGGCTTTGCCATCCCGGTGGATACGGTGCGCCGTGTGGTCAAATCTATCATTGAGAAGGGTTACTATCCACACCCCTGGTTGGGAATTACAGGCCTGACTATTGTCCCAGAGTTGGCACAGGCGCTCGATTTGCCGGTCGAGCGGGGCGTCTTGATCCTCGAAGTAACGCCTGGTCAGGCTGCCGCACGCGCAGGGCTGCGCGGAGGACAGCGCCGGGTACGGGTAGGAAGTTATGTCATCCCTATTGGTGGAGACATTCTTATCGGCATCGATGGCAGAAAGATCAAGGAAATCGGCGACTTGATCAAGTATTTGGAGACAGAAACCGAGGTCGGCCAACAGGTGACATTGACCATTGTGCGCGATGGCCGTGAAATGACTGTACAAGCCGTTTTAGGTGAGCAACCTAGACAGTAGCAAGTGGGAGGAAGCGTGGCTATGCAGTATCCAAGCCCTGATGAACCCTGCTATGTCATTGGTGTTGCGGCTCAGATGGTCAATCTGCATCCGCAGACGCTGCGCTATTATGAGCGCATTGGCCTAGTAGTGCCAGCGCGCTCTCGGGGGAACATCCGCCTTTACTCGCAGAGGGATATCGAGCGGCTGCAAAAGATCTGCCGCTTGACCAACGAGCTAGGGGTCAATCTGGCTGGCGTGGAAGTGATCATGCGCCTGACCGATACTATCGAGCGTATGCAGGCAGAGATGGATGCATTGCGTGCTTCATTCGAGGCGGAGATTGAGCAGTTGCGGCAGCGCCTGCTCAGCAATGGGATAGCTATCGACGAAGAGTGAATGATCATACGCATAACAAAACCTTTGAGGAGGTCAACCAGTGATTACAGAGAAAGAACTTCAGGAGTTAGCAAGCTTTGTTAGTGAGGGTATGCCAGCATTGAGTCTATATCTCGATACAGACCTCACCCAGCAACCCAAGGAGAAATGCAAGCTCGTCTTGCGCGATCTGTTGGATAAGGTGAGAGGTTCGGCATCGGAAAAGGATGTGGCGCAAATTGAGCGCTTCTTTGACCTGGAATACGACTGGCAAGCAAGGGGAGTAGCGATATTCTCTGCCGCGAATCAGGGATTTTGGCGCGTCTACCCGCTTTCTGCACGCATTGAAAGCGAAGCCCACACTGGAGATAGGCTGTACCTCAAGCCGCTAACCGACTTCCTGGATCACTACGATCGTTATGGTGTGGTGCTGGTTGACCGCGAGAGTGCACGTTTCTTCCTCCTGCATCTGGGGCAAATCGAGGAGAAGAGCGAATGGATCGGGCAAGATCTAAAACGCCATAAACAAGGTGGATTTGCGGCTGCCCGCTTTCAGCGCCATGTAGATAGGCAGGCTGAGCAGAACTTGAAATTGGCTGCTGAAGCGACCACTCGCTTCTGCCAGGACAACCGCTGTAAAGGGCTTATCCTTAGCGGGGCAGACGAAACACTGGCTCGCTTCCGCGAGATGTTGCCCAAGGCACTGCAGAAACAGATCATTGGCACCTTGGTGCTGGATGTGACTACTCCTGCTACTGAAGTGATGGAACGAGCAACGGAACTTATCCAGGCCGAAGAAAATGAGCGACAACAAAAGCTGGTCGAGAACCTGATCACCGCGGCTGCCAAAGGTGCAGGCGCGGTAACGGGCTTAGCCGATACCTTTTATGTTGCTCACCAAGGGCGTGTCCATATCCTTGTGGCCGAGAAAGGTTTTGAAGCCGATGGTTATCTATGCAATGGTTGTCAATATATTAGCGCAGAACCTATCGCCAAGTGTCCCTTCTGCGGCG
>JBMFPM010000160.1:0-5480 GCA_049969135.1 Anaerolineae bacterium | reverse complement strand
AGACGAAAATACGCCGGTAATCAGCTCCGAGCAATCCGCCGGTCAGGATGGGGAGATAACCACCTCCGACAGCCTCTAGGAAACCGATAAGTAGGCCAGCAATAACGCAGCCACGCATGTCGCCAATGCCACCGATTACTGCTGAAGCCCATCCCAGGATCATGAGTTGATATCCAGTGAGGTAGTATGTTTGCCCATAGTACATGGCGTGGGAGATGCCAGCGACTGCCCCTAGAGAAGCGCCCAAAGCGAACACTGCCATAATGATGCGGTTCACGTCAATCCCGAGCAATCCAGCCATGTCCTTATCCGCTGCTACGGCTCTGATGCATCTTCCCAAGGTGGTCTTATTGACGAGATAGAACAGCCCAATCAGCAGGAGAATGGTCAGTATGGCGATGAACACCTGCAAGTTGGAATACGTGGCCCCCAGAACCGTAAAGTATTGCTTTTTCAGCAACGAGGGGAAGCTTTTCATTTCGCGCCCGAAGATGAGCATCATGGCATTTTCCAAAGCGATAGAAACTCCCAAGGCGCTGACCAGAACAGTCAAGATAGAGGCACGTCGTAAGGGTCGGTAGACCAACCTCTCGATGGTCAGGGAAGTGATCATAGAACAGAGCATCCCGCCTAAGAAAACCATCCCTAGCACTAGCCACAGTCTTGTGCCTGCCAATGGGGGGTCAATGATATTGAGGCGGCCCTTGGTGATGCCTGCTGCGCGCAGCAAGAACAGGGAGAACATCGCGCCCAGAACACACAAGTCGCCATGGGCAAAATTCACCATTTTCAAAACGCCATAAACCATGGAGTAACCCAAGGCGATCAAGGCATAGATCATGCCAATGGTTAAACCGTTTAAGGTTTGCTGTACAAAGGTTGTCATTGTACTGTTTGTCCCTCCTTAAGCATGTCAACAAGAGTGAGAAAATGGTGGGCTTGGTTGGCGAGGGCACTCGCCAACCAAGCCCCATTCAGGCTGTTATTTCCCCAGCAGCGACTCTACCAGGGCTTTGTATTCTTCGTAGGACATGGTTTGATAAGGTGGCGTGCCTTGCCAGACGTACACAACTTCCATCTGCAAGTTGGGCTTCAGTTCCCAAACGAACGCTACAGGGTGCTTGGGCTCGCCGGTTGCATCCCATGCCAAACCACCCGGATGGACAATGCTGGGGACTTCGATCTCGTGCAGAGCCTTGATGATGGCCTCCCGGTCTGCCTTGCCCGCATGCTTGATGGCAGCAGCCAGAGCGTAAACGATATCGTAGTAGACAGGAGACCACTCCTCAGGATCTCGACCCCATCTCTCCTTGAAGGCAGCGGTGAACTTGCGCGTCTCGGGCCGGAAGTCAAGAGGTGGAGCAGCCGTAGGGGCCAGTGTACCGATGCCCTTTTCCTTCACCGCGTCGACATATTCCGAGCTGGTGGCTTCGGCGGCGATATAGTACTGTTTCATGCCCAGGTCGAACATTTGGTTGCGCACCAAAGCGCTCTCGGAGTAGCCGGCGAAGTACACTGCTTCAGGGTTCTCAGCATTGACTTTGGTCAGGGTGGGGGTAAAGTCCACGGCGTCCTTGTCCACACCCTGGAAGCTGGTTACCTTCACGCCCAGCTCCTCGCAGCGCTTCGCAAATACTGTCGCCACAGCCTCGCCCCACATCGTCTTGTTGTGGATGACCGCTACGGACTTGATGCCAAGCTTATCAAACACGTAATCCGCTCCGGCATAGCCGGTGATGAGGTCGTTGGCGCAGGTGATGCGGAAAACGTGGTCGTAGCCCATGATGGTGATGCGGGGGTTGCTGCCGAGTTCGAGCTGAGCTAGGCGGCATTCGTTGTAGATGGGCAGGGTGGGGATGGTGGTGCCGCTGAAGGTATGGCCAATGACGGCGACGATTTCGGGATCTTCGCACAGTTTATGCGCGACTGCCACGGCCTGCGCGGGGTCTCCGGCGTCATCCATAACGACGAGTTCCAGCGGCCTGCCCAGAACTCCACCGGCGGCATTAATCTCCTCCACAGCCATAATGGCGGCGTCCCGCACCATTTCGCCGAATACATAGGTGTCTGCACCGGTCAGGATTACCGGCAGACCAATCTTGATGGGCTTGGCTGGCGGCGGCGGCGTGACTGTGACCACTTTTTCGACAATCTTGGTCTCCACCTTGGTCTCGACCTTCACCACGGGCGTAGGCGTGGGAGATGGGGCACAAGCGGACACAACCACGCTGAGCACGAGCGCAATAAGCATCAGTCTAAGAAACTTGCCTTTCATTTTTCACCCTCCTTTGGTTTTTGTTTTGTAGTTAGTAGAAACCGATCATTCTGAACTAACACGAGCATTTCTTTCGCTACCACCCCCTTTCCCCATTGATGGGTTAGACTCAGCGATTGCAAAGAAAGCCGGTAATGCGGAGGAATTATCCAGGTAATGCAGCCAGTATTTCTCTGAGCTGTTCAATTTCTTCCTCAGATGGCCGCAGCAATGGCTTCCTGGGCGAACCAATAGGATGGCCTAGGATCTCCAAGGAAGCCTTGACATATTGCACAAATTGTCCCGATTCCAAGGCGGTGAAGAAAGGCAACATTTTAAAGTACAGCTCTTTCGCCTGCGCGAAATCCTTCTTCTCTACGGCAAGCTCATACAGTCGCACACATTGCTTGGGGATGGCGTTGGCAGGGGCAGCCACCCAACCTGGAACGCCCATGGCAAACATCTCCAGAGCGAGGTTATCGGCTCCGCAGAAGATAGTCATCTTGTCTCCGCAGAGCCTCATGATCTCGCTCACCCGTCTCATATCGCCCGAGCTCTCTTTAATATACGCGATATTCTCAATTTGTGCAAGACGCGCGATCAGGGCAGGTTGCATATCAACCCCTGAGGTCCATGGGTTATTATAGAGCATGATGGGGATGCGGATGCTTTCCGCGACTGCCTGATAATGTCTGTATATCTCGCGCTCTGTGGGATGGCAGTAGTATGGGGGGACGATCATCACGCCATCCGCGCCTGCTTTTTCTGCGTACTGGGAGTACATGATGGTATCCCGCGTCGAAACTGCCGCAGTGCCAACGACTACTGGCACTCTGCTGTTCACCTCTTCTATGGTAATATCCACAATCTTTTTACGCTCGGCTTCGGACAGCGCAGCAAATTCGCTTGTGCTGCCCGTGGGGATCACTCCATGCACTCCCGCATCGAGCAGAAAGCGAATATGCCTTCTCAGTGCCGCTTCATCGAGTTCGTCATCCTCGGTGAAGGGCGTGCAAACCACAACATAGACTCCAAACCATTTGTTATGCTTAGCCAAATCAACCCTCCTCCTGCCGGTGAGAAAAACGGCGCAATGATAATGGTTCCAACGGCACGGTGGGTGCCTTGCCGGTGATCATTTCGCTGATCAATTTGCCTGTAATGGGAGCCATGGTGATCCCTGCACCCTCGTGGCCTGTGGCGATGTAAAAGCCCTGCACGCCATCCCCTGTGCTGATAATGGGCACCAGGTCCGGACTGTATGGCCGCAAGCCAGCATAGGTACGGATGACATGGATGTTGGCAAGTGCTGGTAGGAAGCGCAAGTTGCGCGCCAGTTGAGCACGGATCACCTCAGGCTTCACCGTGCGATCGAAGCCACCAAAGTCACGGCTGCTTCCCAGCAATAGATTACCGCTGCGTGTCTGCTGAATGTTGGCGGACATGGCGACTCCGCTGGTCGCACCCAGCGTTTGCATGTAACCCGCTGCTAGGATGATTTTGCAGTGAATGAGATTATCTGGAACGGGTTCGGTTACGATGATGTGCCCTCGACGAGGGATTACAGGTATCTCCAGACCAACCATTTTCCCGATAGCAGCACTCCAAACTCCAGCGGCATTCACGACTATCGCGGTGGGAATACGCCCTGCCGTGGTGTTGACGGCGACCACTTTTCGCTCTTCAGAAAGCTCAATACCGGTGACCTCGGTGAAAGGACGGATCTCTGCGCCCATGCATTTGGCACCCTGCGCCAGAGCTAGAGTGGTCAGGATGGGGTTCACCTGCGCATCCTCTGGGAAATAGGCTCCGCCTGCCAAGTCTTGCGCTAAATTTGGCTCCATACGCGTCAGGTCAGTGCCGCTCAGCAATTGACAGTCCAAGCCTCGCGCTTGTAGAGAGTGCACCGTGCGTGCGAATGGCTCCCAATCGGCCGCGTTTTCGACGAGTGCTAAGCTGCCAGTTCTTCGGTACTCGATGTCAAATGGGAGCTCCTCTGCCAGTGCTTCATAGAGAAGGCGGCTTGCCTTTTCCAACCTCAGGTTGATGTCCGGTTCTTCCCAGAGGACAATGTGGCTCTGGCCAGCCCGTGATGTCCCTGAGGCAATAGTACCTTTCTCCAGAAGGCAGACCTTGACTCCCTCACGGGCTAGGTAGTAAGCGCAAGAGCAGCCTACAATGCCGCCACCTATAACCACTGCATCAGGAAGCATCCTTTTGCTCCTCATCATCGCTTGTAGCGAGTACCCCAATGGGGATTGGCCTCACTGGCGGACGAAATGTGGCTGGGAGGATTTCCCCTAGGGGCTGCCCCGTCTGCTGGGCAAGGATTTGACTCACCAGCCTGCGACATGTTTTCCCTTGGCAGAGGCCCATTCCTGCGCGAGTACGCATCTTTACTTCGTTCACCGTGCGTGCTCCCTCTGCGATGGCTTCGAGAATCTCTTTCAAAGAGACTTCTTCACATCTGCAGATAATCACCTCATCCTCTGGCTCTAGCGACATCCTGCCTGCCTACCTCCTGAGAGCGATGTTGCGTACTATCATGGCGCACTCTTTGGGTACCGCAATAGTAATTACCGGCGTGCGATCGAATTTCTTCGGGTTCAGCACTTTCAATACCCGCGCCGTACAGACCTTTTTCCCCTCCCGATCCACCCCATCCACGATTTCACCCTTGGCCGGAAGGGGTAGAAACTCGTAGGGCAGTTGCACCGTGGCTTCTGTCTCAGAGTAGGTCATGTCTATCACAAAGATCGCTTGTCCGGGACAAGCGGCAATGCAGAGGCCGCATCCGGTACATTTATCCTCAATCAAGGCAGGCAAATTGGTAATGGGTTCACCTACCTGGATTGCCCCATTACGGCATGCTTCCTCGCATGGATTGCAAGGGATCTCCTGTGCGCACTCAATCACGACCACAGGGCCTTGCTCCAGCCTTTCTTTAGAAGGCATGCCGGGCAATGTGGCTAGCTCTTCCAAAGAGAGTGCACCGTCTTTCGATAGTGTCATTGGTTACACCTCTGATTCAAACGTTCTTTACCTTGCTTCCTGGCTCCCCCGAATGGTCCGCTGCGCAGTTCATCAAGCCGTCGCCAAACCACTTCCTTTTTGCACGCTGCATCCTGCGCAGGGAGATACCCCAAGGCTTCCGCTACTGCAATGCCTGCCAGTTTTCCCTCCTCCATGGCTGTGCTTGCCTCTTCTATTCCCGAAACATCTCCTG
>JBMFPM010000159.1:0-5494 GCA_049969135.1 Anaerolineae bacterium | reverse complement strand
CAAACTGGTTCCAGCACTGGAGAAGAAAGCAGAAATCGCACCGACTGTTTCGCGCAGCGAAGCAGAATAAAAGGTGCGGACGATATTTCGAAAAGTTATTTAATAAGTGAGGTTGTTCAGTGGCAAAATTGGAAATTACAGATGATTTAGACGCTTTGCTTGCAGTCTTGCCGCCGCCTATAGCTGCGGCCTTACAGGCTGCCAATCGCAGCGAAGATCTTTTGGAGATCGTGCTAGATTTGGGGCGGCGGCCCGAAGCTCGTTTTGTAGATCAAGAGATTGAGCTCAGCAAGCAAGAAGTTACACAAGCGGAAATTGATTATGTGGTCAGCCGTATCGGCGCTTTTGGCGATGATAACCGTGCCGGTATCGAGCGCACATTGCATCGCATCTCGGCGATCCGCAACCGGCAGGGGCGCATTGTCGGCTTGACTTGTCGCGTTGGTCGGGCGGTTTACGGCACCATTGACATCATTCGCGACATTGTGGAGTCTGGCAAAAGCATCATGCTATTGGGTCGCCCTGGCGTGGGCAAGACGACCATGTTGCGCGAAGTAGCGCGTGTCTTGGCGGAGAAGAAGCGCGTCGTCGTAGTGGATACATCCAACGAAATTGGCGGCGATGGCGATATTCCGCACCCTGCCATTGGGCGGGCACGTCGCATGCAGGTGAAAACACCTGCCATGCAACACGCGGTGATGATCGAAGCGGTCGAAAACCACATGCCTGAAGTCATCGTCATTGACGAGATGGGCACGGAATTGGAAGCCGCCGCAGCGCGTACGATAGCGGAACGGGGTGTACAGTTGGTTGCCACCGCCCATGGCAATACCCTGGAAAACTTGATGATGAACCCTACGTTGTGCGATCTGATCGGTGGTATCCAGGCGGTGACCTTGAGCGATGAGGAGGCGCGTCGCCGTGGCACGCAAAAATCAGTGCTAGAGCGCAAGGCTCCACCTACCTTTGATGTGGTTATCGAGATCCAGGATTGGGATCGACTGGCAGTACGCCATGATGTGGCTGAGGCAGTGGATGCCATCCTGCGCGGCCGTCAGATACCGCCTGAAATCCGCTATCGCGACGCTAATGGGGAAATCCACATCGAAAGAGCGACTACTCGACCTGAAGCACCGCAAAGAGCGACGCTGACGACGTTCGAGCAGCCGATGGAAAAGCCTTCTCGTACATTGCGCGTTTTTCCGTATGGCATCAGCCAGAACCGGCTGCGCCAAGCCAGCAAGGCTTTGAACCTGCCGGTTGTAATCGTCAGCAGCCTGGGCGAAGCGGACATCCTGATGACCTCGAAGAGCTACTACCGCAAGCGGCCGCAGGCGATCACCGATGCAGAGCGCGCCGGCTTGTCTATCTACGTGCTGCGCAGTAACACGGTAACCCAGATGGAAAACTGTCTGGCTGACATCTTCGGACTTGAGCCGGTCACCGACCCTTTCTCCGCCGCCATGCAGGAGGCGCAGGAAGCCATTGACAAAATCCTGCGCGGTGAACGCACCTCGGTGGAGTTGTCTCCACAGGATGCCTTTGTACGCAGGCGACAGCACGAAATGGCCCGCGCCGCCAACCTTTTGTCATACAGCAAAGGCAAAGAACCTTATCGCCGGGTGCGCATCCACCAATAAGTGAAATGACCATGGGTTGCTTTATCACCTTTGAAGGCCCAGATGGCAGTGGCAAAACGACGCAAATCCAAGCCCTGCATGCTTATCTCGCGCGTGCAGGATATCCTGTCCTGCTTGTGCGCGAGCCGGGAGGTACAGAGATCGGCGATCAGATTCGCGCCATACTGCATGACATCAAAAACGTCAGCTTGTTGCCCAATGCGGAAGCATTGCTCTATTCTGCATCGCGCGCACAACTTGTTGGCCAGACTATTCGCCCAGCCCTGGAAGCCGGGTCTATTGTATTGTGTGACCGGTATGCCGAATCTACATTGGCGTATCAAGGATATGGCCATGGCTTGGATATGGAGTTGTTGAAAGCCATTACCCTGTTCGCCACAGGCGGGTTGCGCTCGGATCTCATCATCTATCTGGATCTCGATGTGGAGGAAGGGCTGCGCCGAAGGCAAGGTAGCTTTCAAACAGGGGCAGGCGAATGGAACCGTATGGATCAGAAAGAGCTGGATTTTCACCGCCGCGTGCGGGCTGGCTACCTGCAAATGGCAGCGGCAGAACCAGAACGTTGGTTTATTCTAGATGCAACGCGTCCCATTTCATCGATACAGAATTCCATTCGGAAGCGAGTCAAGCGACTTTTGGCGGAGAGGCAAATCCAACCATTCAGGCCCTGAGGATGTTGCGCACCCCTCAGGACTGTAGAAGGCTGGAGAGGAGGCCGGCGTATGATGAAACTCATTCTCAGTATTGTACATAGCGATGACGCCGAAACGCTTATTCGGGCTCTAGAACAGAAAGGACACCGCTGTACAAAGATAAGCACTACGGGGGGATTCCTGCGCGAAGGGAACGCCACCATTTTGATTGGTGCCGAAGCAGCCCAGGTAGATGAGATCCTCGCCATCATCCAGGAAAACTGCCACGCCAGGACCCAGCTTGTCAGCCCCTTACCACCAGTGGCTGAGGCTGGGGAGTTTTATATCCCCAGCCCTGTGGAAGTGCAGGTTGGCGGTGCTACGGTCTTTGTGCTGAATGTAGAGCGCAGCGCCAAGTTCTAGAACTCGTCCGCTACGCTGTCATTGCCGGCTATGTCGGAAGCAGCTCCTGAACCCAGTTCAGGCATGGCTGCCTCGATTTCTTCGGGGGATTGCCCGGATTCTAGACGGTCAACAATTTCGTGAAACTCATCGCCCAAGTCTTCGCCTGCTTCGGCGGACATTTTCTTCATCCAGCGAGCAATGCTTCGGGGGTCATTCTCATCGAGGTCTGCCAAAGCCGCATCATCAGCCAGGGCTTCCAGCCTCGCTTCTTCCGACTTGAGCACAGCAACACGGGACACGAGGCGATCTAGCTCATCGTGCCCGCAATAAGTACATTTGGGCTTGGCAGTTTGGAGGTCGCTGAAACTGCGGTGAAGAATCGCTACACGGCGATGGCATTTACGGCATCGGTATTCATAGATCGGCATAGAACTTCCCTACCTATGAAACAAGTTGATCTGCGCGATAATTATACATAGAATAAAGCGCAGTTGCAAGATTTTAAGAGCAGCAACGGTATTATACTGGGGTGACAGAGATTCTCAACACTTCCCATCACGTGGAGCACTGAAATGGACACCCATCTTACGCTTGAATCATCCGGCTCTTGCGCCGAGGGCATGCCTGACCTACGACCGTACTTAGAGCATCCTAACCCCCTGCTGATCGTAATATCTGGTCCTTCAGGCGTAGGCAAAGACACCGTAATCAAACGTATGAAAGAATTGAATTACCCCTTCCACTTCGTGATCACAGCCACCACTAGGCCCCCAAGGAAAGGCGAGCGGCATGGAGTGGATTACTTTTTCCTCTCAGAAGATGAATTTGTGCGTTTGATGCAAGCAGGAGAGCTCTTGGAACACGCCTGGGTCTATGGCGAATACAAGGGCATCCCAAAAGAACAGGTGCGCCAGGCTCTGGCTAGTGGGCAAGACGTTATCATGCGCTTGGATGTGCAAGGCGCTGCTACAGTCCGCCGACTCTTGCCAGATGCTATTCTGATCTTTTTGTTGCCTGGATCTGAGGATGAGCTATTGAATCGCCTGCGCAAGCGCGGTAGCGAATCCGACGAGGCATTGCAACGGCGCCTCGCTACCCTGCGAGAAGAGATGAAACATATCACCGAGTTTGATTACGCGGTTGTCAACCGCGAGGGCCAGCTAGACCTCACTGTCGAGAAGATCGCTGCCATCATCACCGCCGAGAAATGCCGCACGAAGCAGCGAGTGATCCATCTATAGGAAAGGAGGAGCACAATGGCAACAGGCAGTTCTAGCAGTGTACGCCACTCAGTGATTGCCGGATCCTGGTATCCTGGCAATGCTAAACAACTACGTGCCATGATAGACGAGTTTCTGAGCAATGTACCGGCGCAAAGGCTGGAGGGAGACCTCGTGGGGCTAATTGCTCCCCATGCCGGATATATCTACTCAGGGCAAGTCGCTGCGTATGCTTATGCCTTACTGCGCGGCAAGCCTTTTTCCAAGGTGGTCATCGTATCCCCAGTGCACCGTATCTATCCAGGACGCTTTGCTGTTACGGATAAGGCTTTCTATGAGACCCCCCTTGGCCTAGTGCCTGTTGATACGGAACTGCTCCAGACTATAGAGCAGCACATCACACTGAACCGCGTCTCACAGGATATGGAGCATTCGTTGGAAATCCAGTTGCCTTTTCTGCAACACGTCTTGGGCAATTTTGCATTAACCCCAATCATGATGGGAGAACAGGATTGGGAATCCGCCATGGAACTGGGCCAAGCATTGGCTAAAGCCATCGGCAAAGAGCCCGTCCTTTTAGTAGCCAGCACGGACCTCTCTCATTTTCATCGCTATGAGATTGCTGTGCGATTGGATCAACTGGTCTTGGATCACATCACCGCTTATGACCTAGAGGGTTTAGCACGTACCCTCGCTATGCAAAAGGCCGAAGCCTGCGGTGGTGGCCCGGTAATGGCTGTCATGGTGGCTGCGCAAGAACTCGGCGCCAATCGCGCGGTGCTGCTCAAATATATGAACTCCGGCGATGTAATTGGCGACCGCAGCAGCGTAGTAGGCTATGCTGCTGTAGCACTATTGCGTCAGTAAAGGCAGCGGAGCTAGAAAAGCAGCCGTTTTACAATGGACAATATGAGCTCAGGGACAAAATTTGCAGAAGTAGTGGTGCGCTCGCCACTAGGACGTGATAAAAAGGCCGTAGATCGCGCGAATCTGCAGCAGACCTTTCACTACTCTATTCCCGCGCATGCACAGGGTAAGGTGGTCCCCGGGCAATTGGTGTGGGTCCCCTTTGGCCCCCGCCAGTTGCCGGGCATTGTCGTGGCTTTGTCCGACTCAACGCCCGTTACAACGACTAAAGATATCTTGAGCATCATTGATCCTCACCCCGTGCTCACCCCTTATCAACTCGATCTCATGCATTGGATCAGCGAGTACTACCGGACGCCACTCCACATCGTGGCATGGGGCATGTTCCCTCCAGGAATAACTTGGCAAACAGAGACCATGCTATACCTAGAAGAGGCTGCTTCAACGGCTTCGCCTGACCAGGAAGAGCGCCGCGTTCTCGAACTGCTGCAGCAACATGGCCCTCTGCCCTTGGCCTTAGCAGGGCGTCGGCTCAGGATGAAACGATGGCGTTTGGTCATTGAGCGGATGGTGCGCATGGGCTGGGTTCGCAAGCAAATGGAAATCATGGGGCCAAGGGTTAAACCCAAAACAGAACCCATTGTGCTCCTGCCGTCCCCTCCTGCGGATGAACTCCTGTCAGCTTTGTCGCGGGCGCCACAACAACAAGCCGTGATGACCTATCTCTTGC
>JBMFPM010000158.1:0-5497 GCA_049969135.1 Anaerolineae bacterium | reverse complement strand
CGTGTTTCATCACCGCCATGGCGCGGCTACCAGCATAGGCAGCGCCTATTGCCACATCGAGGGCGACCTTTTCATTGGGGGACCACTCGGCGTATACATCGGGCATTGGCGCTAGGGTTTCCAAGATCTCAGTGCTGGGTGTGCCCGGGTAGGCAGCCGCCACACGTACCCCACTCTCCCATGCTCCCCAAGCTACGGCTTCATTGCCTGACAAGAACTTTTTCAACGCTCTACCTCCTTCGATAACGTTCACTTCCTGGTAAGCCACATGCTTCCAAAGCGTACAAAGCGCTCTGTGCAACGAGATGCTCACCCGCCGCCGTCAAATGCACGCCATCCTCAGCCAGCAGCAATGGAAACTCGGCCTCATGATGGGCAAAAATGGCATGCAGGTCCAACAGGTAGACACCATGTTTTGCGGCGATCTCTCGGATTATACGGTTGTATTCCTCATAAAGGGATAACTGCCGCTGTTGCCAGGCTGGGCCCAATTGGCCAGCAAACCGTTCCGTCACTGGGGTGGCTGTCATGAGAAACACTGCCTGGCAGCCATTCTTCTGGATGCCCTCCACCAGGCGCTCCTGAGCCATGGCAAACCCTTCGCGCGACATCCGTGGCTGCGGCTCTCCACCTACAGGCATCTCTGGTGCCTTCTCCTGCCAGCCCAAATGCCGCAATAAGCGTCGGGTGCGTGCACGGAGAGTGAGCCATAAATGGCTGCACTGCAATAAGGCAGCCACGCGTCCAGGCAAGCTCGGATCACCGCGCATCTGGCGCTCACGGATTGGGTCCAATGGCCAATAACCCAATCGTGCATCGTTCAACCCAAAAGCAATAAAGACGACATGTGGCTTGTACCACAGCACATCTCGTTCTAGGCGCGCTAGTCCTTGCACGGAGGTGTGACCTCGTACTCCAGAGTTGATCACCACGACGTCCAGGTCAGCGTACTTTTGCTTCAGCAAACGGCCGAGCACCACCGGATACGTCTCCGCATAGGGCAGGTCCTCACCATAAGTAATAGAATCCCCCAGACAAACGATGCGATACTTGTCCTTGATCTCACCCCAGGTCAATAGACGGGTTTCCTCTCGTAACTCGGTGGGAAGCTTCTGCCTCAGCGTCTGCTGATGGTACACGCGAAGCAAAAGTTCCGCGGCGAGGAGCAATAGAAGCGCGCAAAGAATAGCCATACACTTGGAGATTATATTGACTCTATCCCCTTTTGCCAAGAAGCCCCCTGATAGGATGTAATTCCTCTTTAGAGCAAGCAGAGAGCCCAGAATGTGAAGGACAACCATCAACGGATGCAGACAGAGATCAGAAGGTTTCCTTTTTTGCTATTTCTTAGCCTTGCCTGTCTCTACTCGGTAATGCCAACCATCCGCTATGATATCCACAGTCCCCATCTGGTCCGTGCGTAAGACTCGTATCCCAGCTTCTTCCAGGAACGACAATGTCGTTGCTGCGGGATGCCCAAAGCGGTTGTCCGCCCCTACAGCGATAACAGCAATTTTGGGGTCAATCACAGCCAGCAAATCCTCGTTCACAGCTTGGTTGCTCCCGTGATGCGAGACCTTCAATACGCCGCTCGACAATGGCCAGCCTGCGTCCTGTAGAGCGAGCAATCCCTCCGCCTCCAGGTCGCCTGCGAAGAGAAAGGACGTCTCTCGCCACACCAAGTGGGTCACCAGGGATGCATTGTCAAAGCTATCGGCATTCTCAGCTACAGGTGGCAAGACCTTCATCGTCAGTCCATCGCCCAAGTCTATCTGCATGGGATATACAACCGTTAACACGGGAATACCCTTCTCTTGAAGGCGCTGCTGCCACTGCTCACACAGCGAGGAATGACAGGCAACAGCGCTCATCAGCACCTGCCTAACCTCGTATCTGTCCACTACAGACAGCAGTCCAAGCAAGTGATCCTCGTGCGGATGTGAGAGCAGGATGAGGTCTATGCGGCGGTCCCAAGGGGGCAAGCGGCGTCCAAGGGCAGAGAGCAACAGAGCAGGGCTGGGGCCGCCGTCTATTAGCAGGCGGCTGCCGGCAGGCGTTTGTACCAGGATGGCATCCCCCTGGCCAACATCCAGAAATGCCACATGGAGTTTGCCATCTGGCAAGCTAGCCACCGCCAGCCATACTAGAATTACCCCAACAGCTAGGGCACAGATGGCTACTGCGCGCATCACTCTAGCGTGGAGCAGGCGTTGCAGCGCAACTTTCGGCGATAACACGCTCCTTGTCCGTCGCCAAGTGACAAGGAGCAAAAGCGCATAGTAAGCCAAGGGAACCAGGGGAGACACCCTGATGGAGCCTGAGGTATGCACCCATTGTGCCACAATCTCCACCGTACGGATGGTGTAGGTCAAGAACAGCCAAGCTGCCCAACCCAGCCATCTCCCTAGCCATAGCGAGACCAAGCCAAGCATAGCCGCTGTACTGCCCAGGTATACGATCGCTGGCTGCACCGGCAGGATCAGCAGATTGGCAAGGAAGCTGAGCGGTGAGAACTGCTGAAAGTGGTACACCAACAATGGCAAGGTCGTAATCATGGCTGCGAATGTCGCTAATAGGGTGTCATGGAGCAGTTGTACCAACTTCAGCGCTGTCTCCATAGGGACAAAACGACCAAGCACATTCTCGGCACCCTTTTGCAGTGTATCAGCGTACACGATCAAGCCAAGGCTAGCAGCAAAGGAGAGTTGGAACGAAACGTCCCACAAGAGGAAGGGTTGCCAAGCTGTCATCCACCAGGCAGCGGCGAACAAGCTCGTCAGGGCATGGCTTTGCCGCCCTACAATCAAAGCCAGTGCAGCAAGGCTGCCCATGATCGCCGCACGTACCACTGGAGGCTCTGCGCCAACAAGGATAGCGTAACATGCGATGACACCTATGGCAAGGACAAGCGCCGTATAGCGCGGGAACAGGCGGGAAAATATCTTGACCAAAGCGGCAGAGATAAGGGCAATATTGAACCCAGAGATGGCAATAATGTGCGCAGTGCCTGTTGCCTGAAACTTGTATATCAAGGAGCGTGGGATGCCTTCGTCACTGCCTAGCAAGATGCCGGTCAGCAGTGCCGCTTCAGGCTCAGGCAGAATAGTAGCAATCACGCTCTGTGTGCGACGCTTCAAAGCGTAGAGCAAGGTGAGCAGGGGATTGCCTCGATTGCGGGACAAGAGGGTGATCCGTGGATAGGACAGCAAGGAATGGATGCCCTTTCGCGCCAGATAGGTGCGATAGGAGAACCCTTCCGAATCCCTTGGCGTCTGGAGCTTCCCATAGAGCTCCAGTTCATCCCCATAGCGATACGTGGTATAACTGGGCACTTGCACCAAAACCTGGCCTTGCGTAGATACCCATACGTCATCGCTCTTTATGCGCGATACCGAGACTTGTAAGTTGGCGGAACGGTCGCGGGCCACTGGCTCATTGACGACAATGCCCTGCAGAATGACTTTTTCCCCGTCATTGTAGGTAGCCAATGAGCCAGGCACCAATGTAGGGCGCGCTAGCTCATAGCGCCATAGGCCGAGAAATAGAACTAGGAGGGCAAGGATGGCGATAGGTAATGCCCTGTTGGATGGACGCTGTAAACGGAGTAGCCTTCGCGAGAGGAAGGAGACCGTGAGGCATATCCCAATTGCTACTCCCATGCTCCACACCGGGAGGTGAATCAAGGAACCCACATAGATCCCTAGCAGCCAGGCACAAGCAAGGTAGAAAAGGGTCATGATGCCTCACACAGGAGTTTGCAACAGCTACGGCACTCGTCCATACGGCTAGCGTGCCTGGCCATTGCTGGCCCATGATTCTAGCCAGTCTTGCCCGATTTAGCAAACAACCGCATTTCTCCTTACTCTCAAGGCAAGCGGGGTATCTTTTTGACAAAATGTAAAAACTTGTTATTATTAGCTTTGGTTTGATCTAGCAATATACGCGTATGCCTTGATCTGGTTGTATTTCCCCATTAGGGCAAGAATTCTCAGTAGGAAGAGAACGCAGCATTGGACGTGATAAGTATTGTCGCTATATGGATGCGTTCTGAACCTACATGGACACTGTGGTCCGTATTTTGTTGCCCCTCTAGAGCAGCTAGAGTGTCTTTGCGATCTGGCTGTTCGCGTGACTTTATCTTATATCTATACCAATATCGCAGTTTGATTCAATCTAATCCTCTAGACTGTCCGAATGCCGATCCTTCCTAAAGGAGATGATTACGCTTGGCCATTTTGGAAATCAGGCAGCTATCGAAATCCTTTGGTGGTCTACAAGCAGTACTGGATTTTAACTGCGTAGTGAATCCGGGCGAGATTCACGCATTGATAGGCCCCAATGGCGCCGGAAAGAGCACGGTCTTTAACCTCGTCTGTAATCTTATCAAACCTGATTCCGGCAAGGTTTTGCTCAATGGGGAAAATTTGGTGGGATTGCCTCCGCACCGCATTACAGAAAAAGGCATTGGCCGCACCTTTCAGAATGTGCGCCTTTTCAAGAATATTTCTGTGCGTGCTAACGTAGCGGTGGCTGTGAATGCGGCAAGGGGCTACGGTATCTTCCAATCTATATTGAATTCAGGCCCCGGCAGCGCGCTGCTGCGAAGCGTGTACGAGGAAGCAGATCAAGTGCTCGAAATTGTTGGGCTCACCCACCGTGCCAATTCTTTGCCCAAGAATTTGCCCTACGGTGAGCAGAAAAGGGTTGAACTAGCACGGGCGCTTGCTTGCCCTGTGAAAGTACTCCTTTTGGATGAGCCAACGACGGGTATGAACCCCACAGAATCTGAAACCATGCTCGAACTTATCCAGTCTCTGCGACAACGCGGGATTGCTATACTGCTTGTAGAGCACAACATGCGCGTAGTGATGGGCATCTCGGACATCGTTACTGTCATGAATTTTGGCCAGGTAATCGCTGAAGGGACCCCAGTGGAGGTGTGCAATAACGAGCGCGTTATCTCAGCTTACCTAGGGGAGAGAAGAAATGCTCGTGCTCAATAACGTAAGTGCCTCGTACGGTGATGTTCGGGCCTTGAACAATGTATCGCTGGAGGTCAAAAAGGGTGAGATCTTTGCACTTTTAGGAGCTAATGGGGCAGGTAAGAGTTCGACATTGCGTAGCATCGTCGGTTTGCTAAGGGTTAGCCAAGGTACAATCGAATTTCAGGGGCAGCGCATTGAAAATCGCAACCCGGTAGACATCGTAAAGCGCGGCATTTCTCTTGTATTTGAAGGGCGCCGGGTTTTCCCTGAACTAACAGTACGCGAAAACCTCATCGCAGGTGCCTACATGGTCAAGGATGCTAAGGTGCGACAGGAAAGGATGGCCGAGTTATTTGAACGGTTTCCACGCCTTGCCGAGCGACAGGCGCAATTAGCCGGCTCGTTAAGCGGTGGCGAGCAGCAGATGCTTGCGATTGCCCGTGCTTTAATCAGCAAGCCTTCCCTGCTACTAATGGACGAGCCATCCATGGGCCTTGCTCCGAAAGTTGTTG